>QMZF01000068.1 GCA_003663055.1 Archaeoglobales archaeon
GAAGGTTTTGGTTGTAGAGGACGTAACGACAACGGGCAGTTCAGCCATATCAGCGGTTGAGAGGGTTAGAGCAAGAGGTGGTGATGTAAAGGCAGTCTTTGTGGTCGTCGATAGAGAAGAGGGAGCTAAAGAAGCATTCGAAAAAATCAATGTAGAACTTGTGCCGCTGCTAAAGATGAGCGACCTGCGGTAGTTGGAGTTTCAGAATTCTACGTTTTTCATCATACTGTACTCTATTTCTGCCATTATTATGTCCAACAGTTCTTTTTCTTCCGGGATTAATTCCATCAACCTTGAAAGGAGAGATCGAGCTATTGATATGTCTTTACACTTTTGGAGGAGGGGGATTAGGTACGGAATTCTGAACTCACCGTTTGCGAAGTGAAGCTCTCTCAGAAATTCGTCGCTCACTTTTACGACATCCTCACCAATCCGCGGTGATCTCCTAGCCTCGCTTAAATCTTCCCTGCACAGAACGACGCACTTCGCAATCTTTTTTCCCTCCGCAACGTCGGGTAAAAACTTGCGTATCTCTTCTTTCTCGAGTTCGCTGAGATATTTGACGTACTCTGGCTCCTCCTGGTGTATCGAAGTTACTATAGCTACTATATCTCCAACCTTTACGACGTCTCCCGCATCCGCATCTAGCTCGGCTTCAAACTCGCTATGGCTTAGAACTCTCAGAACTCTTCCTACTCCAGCTACTTCAGCTTGCTCATCCATTTGAAGGACACCCCTCTACTTCCTATAACCTTCATGAACGTTGCCCTTTCCTCGTTACTTATTACAGCATGTGCATGAGCCCTTTCGAGGATATATGGGTAACCTCTCGTACTTCCCAACATACATTCTGCTGCAACGATCTCCATTGCCTCGTGGTGCATCCCTTTTTCCTTCATCCATAGGGGGTATTCGATTCTTACTGGCGGAGAAGGTGTTATCCGCATGTACGCATAGCAAATTTCTCCAACTTCCTTTCGCGGAGATAGCAATGGCTCGGTGTAGGTCATGGGTTTCATCTCTGAAAGGAGGAAAGTGTCGTAAACGTCAAAACCAAGGGTTCTTGCGAGGTCTTTGGCGTAACTCCTGTCAACGTATCCTATCAGTGGCGTTTCCGTTTCTTCACTCGCTTTAATTAATGAAGACATTGCCTTGAAGTACTCCTTTCTCAACTCATCGCTAAGTTCGGCTGAAAATGTAGGGATGAAACTGCCGTCAAAGAAGAGCCAGCTCTTTCCGTCCATTTCTTCCATCAGAACTTCAGCTTCCATTTGAAATCGTTTTAAATCAACGTTTCCTTCGATGGGTACGAATGCGGAATAGTGCTTTACATCTGAAACACCTTCTCCGTGTACAACGAAGATTTTAGCCACCTGCACAGCTCCGACAGGTATACCAACTTCTCTGAGGGGCATTATTTGGCTTCCATCGACACCAACGACTCTTTTCCCCTTCAAAACGTTGAGGTACCACTTTCCTTTTTTTCCGAGTTCGAAAAATTCTACGCCAGAGAGCTTTGGTATCGCTTCCTTTCTTACGTCTTCAAGCTTAGAGCAGTAATCGTTAACGAACTGCCTGAATCTGTTAAGCTGGGCCATTAGACAGCCTTCGAGCCTGTCGTGCATAGCTAAAGTTTATTGGAGGCGGCATTATAAGGCTTTTCAGTAGTGCGAAAGTGTTAGTTTGGATTGCCGAATATTGCTATGGAGCAAAAACCTTTAAAGCCGAACGTATCAAAATGCTAAGGGCTTACTGATAACGAGCGGGGGTTGCCGAGTCAGGAAAAGGCGGTGGCTTGAGGGGCCACTCCCGTAGGGGTCCGAGGGTTCAAATCCCTCCCCCCGCATTTGTTTTCTCCAAATTTAACGCCTCTTAAACGATTCTCCAAAAAGGTGATAGGTTAATCCCGAACTCATGGGCGGGTCGTGTCAAGAATAGCAGAAGAAATACAACATATGCAACCGCACTAAACCAATTGGTAAGCTACGTTAAGCTGCAAAGGTCTTTCGGAGGAACAAGAAAGATGTAGAATTTAAAATTTTAGCGGCTCTACTATACTTCTTCGGTTGAGAAAAACAAGCAATTATCTATCCCCATTGACGAGTTTCTTCTTCTACCCGGAGGTAAAGCCAGATAAGGAAGAGAACATCCTGAAGCACGACTTCATTGGGACAGGGTTCAAAATTGAGTACTGATTTCCATTTTTCTCGTTTTTGAGGAGTTCAATTTGGAAAAGATTAAGTTTGTTCATTCTTAGCGAATTTTGGTGCTTAATATGAAGCTCCGAGTTGTTTGCTTTATTATTCCCATACTTGCTCTTGATTGCACTCAGCAGCCAATTGAGACATTAACTCCAGCTCCCGAGCACAACTCCTGAACAAACAACAACTCCTCTAATAACACTAACACCGACTGCAACAACACTCGAGTTCCAGTACGTAAGTACAAGGTTAAAGTGGTTGACGTGATTGATGGAGACACCATCGATGTTTAGGCTCCTGGATGGTACAATAGAGCGCGTTAGGATGCTAGGAGTTGATACTCCCGAAAAGACCGCTGATAAAAACAAGCCTACGACGATATAACAGACCTTGAGTACTTGGCTGAGTGTCAAGGTGACAGAGTTTTACCAAGTTGATGCTTGGGGGAAATGATGTCTACATCGAGTTTGATGAGAAAGAGTGCTTCCGCGGATACTATGGTAGGCTGCTCGCCCTATGTTTATCTGCTAAACGGGACAGACTTTCATGGCTGAACTCGTGAAGCAAGGCTACGCGAAGACCTACGTTGAAGAACATTTGAGAAAGAGAGCTACTACTTGCAGCTTGAAAATTAGGCGAAGCAGAAGGTGGAGGGCTGTAGAGCATTCTCGTATCAGAAACTCCGACACCCTCTGGAACTGTTACTGTGGGGCTTCATCGGCACGCACTCTCCTTACTTGTTGAATATTTTCTTAGCTCCGCCTCAGCCCACCTTCAACTCTGTTTATTCAATATTTATATTTTTCTGCTGAATTAGAAAATAACTCTCCTTAGTCAACATTTATAAATGTTGAATGCTTAATGCATATCGATGGCAAACCAAATTGCTGAAATGATGAAAGACCTCAAAGAAGTAAGAGATAAGATAGATTCGATCATCGAAACACTTGAAATTATGGCGGACAAGGAACTTATGGAATCCATTAAAAAAGCAAAAGATGAGCCGAAGAAAAGAGAGTTTCGGGAGTATCTGAAAGAAATAGGTGTAGACATTCAAGAATAGATGTGTTTCCTATGACCGATTGTTCTCAAAATCACTTCTTTCGAGTTTTCGTCAATCTCGTAGACTATCCGGTATTTTCCAATGTGCAGGCTCCAATATCCTGCTAAGGCATAGGATAAGGGTTTTCCAGCGTAAGGATTCTCCTCCAGCTTTAAGATTGCTTTAGCTATTCTTTCCAATAGAGGTTTGTCTTTCTTAGTTAAATCTTCAAGCTTCTTTTCAAATTCATCTGTCGTGACTATGAGGTACTTCATGGGCATCATCTCTGCAGGGAGCTTGAAGAGAATGTGGATCGAGCGTATCAGTAACTCCTCATTTTTAAATCTATTTTCTTAAGAACATGTATGAATGCAGATGGGGTATGAAAGAACAAAACAGCTTTTGGAGAAGTGGTTGCTGCCAGTTGGCGAGGAGCGGGGAAAAAACTCGAGTTCTGCGGTGATGTGTTCAAGTTTAAGGCAACGTTCTGCCGATGAGCTCAGCTCTAACTTTGTTTATTCAAATATTTATATTTTTCTCAAAAATTAGAAGATAACCCTCTTTAGTACGAATGTTTATAAACTTACAGAACAGCTATAATTTACAATGACAGACCGTATAAGCTTAACCTCTATAATCTGGAAAGAAGGAGATAAGTACGTCTCAAAATGCCCAGAGTTAGAAGTAGCAAGCTGCGGTGATACATTAGAGGAGGCCTTAGAGAATTTGAAAGAGGCTGTAGAGCTGTATATCGAGAATGCAAAAGAGTTGGGGATGTTTGACGAAGAGCTTGAGGCAGTATTTAGTAAGAAATTCATAACCACGCTTGAAATTAAGATTTAAGGAGTTCTAGGAATTCCTCTTTTGTTAAACCCGCTTGTTTTAGGATTGTTATTAGTGTTCCTCTGGGAATCTGATCTTTTCTGGGAATTATAACCAATCTCCTAGTTCCATTTCCTCGATTTTGTACATAGCAATATGGTACCCTTACCTCTCTTGGGGGCATACGTGAAACCCGCTTTGCTTAAGGCTCTAATTACTTCCCTGTCGGAGACTACTGGCAACTTTGGCGTATGACTACTTTTGGTGGACAATATTTTTAAAATTTTTTGTTATATTTTGAATCTTTTTGATGCATATTGATGCTTTTAGATGCTTATCGATACTTTTGGATATGAAGAAAAGACAATAGAAGTTTATAAAGTCCATTCTTAAGAACCTACAGAGACTTGAGACTTTGATCCTCGCATGCGTTGAAGAACCAAAGTGACGAAGGAGCAAGTTGAGGAGATGGATGCAACGAGCAAGTTCGATAATTTTTAATTTTAACTTTTAGAATGCAACTCAATGCTCTATGTATTCATTGACGAAAGCGGAAATTTAGGATTCACTAAGAAATCTACGAAATACTACGTTATTGCGAGTGTTGAAACAAGAAATTTGACAGAATTGAATGGTGTTGTCAAAAAAGTCAGGAAAACACTAAGAAAAAAGAAGAAGAACATTCCAGAATTCAAATTCACTAGATCTGATGATGTTATACGAAGGAGGTTCCTAAGTAGGCTTATCGAGATTGATGTTAGTTTTTCCGTAATTGTGCTACAAAAACAAACAGTTTATAACTACCTGAAAGATAAAAAAGAGAAATTGCACAACTATCTAGCAGGATTTTTAGCAGAATCGTTAAGCTACGATTATAGCGATGAGAGAGAATTTAAAATAATCGTAGACAAATTCATAATGAGTAAGGAAAAGAGATCGGAATTTGATTGGTACTTAGAGCGGAGATTGCTTAATAGTTATGAAGGTGTTGATTTCCCAAGAATTGGGATCTTACACGAGGGTTCCCAACAACATCCAGGATTACAAGCTGCAGATTTCGTTGCTGGATCTGTTTTCCAATATTATGAACGTGGAAAAACCCAATATTACAACATAATTAAGCCAAAAATTAGATTAGAATTAAGAAAGTGGTTTTAAGCGGCCCCTACCTACTCCGTCCCACCCCGCTTACACGGGCCTCATCGTTTCGGTAGGAGGGGGCGTAAGCCCCGACCTTACCCGCTTAGTGGATTATCTACAATCCATCTAAATAAATGTTTCTGTCAATACTTCATCACTTCAACATTATCTGCTGTTCAAAGCGTTAAATCGTTGAAAATTCTAGTACAAAAAATTTAAATTTTGGCAAATTTTGGAGATTTTTGAGGTGATATTTTGGACAAGAAGGAGTAAACGTATTCGATTGATTTTTGGCTGAACAGCTCTTTCCTGCCATCATAGATTTCGAAGTAGTAACGCAGAATAGCGGAACCTTCATGGTTGAAGGCTGTCGATTCTTTTTCTTTGGACTTCTCAGCGCGGACATACACTATACGATTTTCAAGGTCGATGTCTTTTCCGCTAAGGTTTGTAACTTCTTCTAATCTCAATCCTGATGTTGCCGCCAGAACGAATGCTGAAGTCGCTCTGAATTTTGTAGCCGGATGTATTCGCAAGTTCCAACGATTACGAGCAAAAGCAAGAGTGAGTAGTAGCTAAGTAAGTCAAGTTAGGTATAATTTAAATGGAGTTGTTTAGAAATCTTGGTTGTGGCAAGAATATGGCTAGCTAGGTTTGATCCCAAGTTGGTTGAAGTTTTTAGAAGGTTGTTTCTGGGCTTAGCTATAAAAACTGTAGGATATCTGATTATTGCAGCTGGAATCTTTTTTTCCATAAAGGACAAAGACATAGCCCTTTTTGCCGTAATACTTGGAGCTTTTTTAGTTATTCTCGGTTGGATGCTTATTTACAGGGCTTTAAAAACGGTTGAGTAATCTTGCAATAAATAGCTGATGGGCAGCGGTGTGATTTTTTATATCCCCAGAGTTAACTTTACCGCATGGCAAAGCTACCTTTACTTCTCGGAAATTCGATATGTCTACTTTTCATAGC
>QMZF01000069.1 GCA_003663055.1 Archaeoglobales archaeon
ATCTTTGCATCTACCTCGCCCCTCCACTCCAAGGATTTTATCTCTCCTTTTATCACCCTGTGCTTGAAGGGATACAGCTCGGAAATGAGTTCGTCATCGTCGGTAACAACAATCAAGTCAGCAATGTAAGACAACTCCCTAACAATTTCGGGATTTCTCCCTTCGTATATTATACTGTGTTTTGTTTCGATGACTTCAACGTCCGGATTCGAAGGTTTTACCGCTTTTATCCACTCGGCAGCAACTTTTTCAGGGTTTTTAAACTTCTTTTCTATCAGACGTAGATCAACGACCTCATAACTGCCCTCAAACTCGGACTCAATTGGGATTGCTGGACAGCCAAAGACGATAAAATCGCCATCAACTTCAACTCTACAACCCCTAGAAATTTTCACCTCAAACGGCAAGGACTCGACAATTTTTTTCATATCGAGCGAGGTGCATGCGCCACAGAGAACGACTTTCATACCCTAGAATTCTTTTGAACGTTAATTAACGTTGCGTTTACCATGCTATTCCGGTAAAAAATTTATTAGTCCAAAATCAAGGCTCCTTCAAATGGACATCGAAGAACAAATAAGACAGCTCGAAGAGGAAATCAAGCGCACACCCTACAACAAGGCTACCGAGCATCACATAGGTAGGCTTAAGGCCAAACTTGCAAGGTTGAAGGAGGAGGCTGAGAAGAGAAGAAGAAAAAGCACTGGCCAGCGATTCTCCATAAAGAAGGAGGGCGATGCTACGGTTGTTATCGTCGGCTTTCCGTCCGTTGGCAAGTCAACTCTCCTAAATGCCCTTACTGGGACAAGAAGCGAAGTTGCGGACTACGACTTTACAACCCTCAAGCCAATTCCCGGAATGCTTGAATATAAGGGAGCAAAAATCCAGATTATAGACATTCCCGGGTTGATAGAGGGAGCATCGAAGGGGAGAGGGAGGGGAAAAGAGATAATTTCTGCCATTAGATGTGCGGACATGATTCTCCTCCTCGTTGACGTTTTCAACCTGCATCAGATAGACATTCTGAAAAAGGAACTTTACGAAGGAGGAATCAGACTAAACGAATCTCCGCCGGAGGTGACAATAAAGAAGAAGGAAAGGGGCGGTATCAAGATAACCTCTACAGTTCCTCTCTCTATTGGCAAAGACGCAATCATGGGCATTCTTAGAGAATACAGGATTCACAATGCCGATGTGCTGATAAGGGAAGACTTAACGATTGAAAGGCTGATAGATGCAATTATGGGGAATAGAGTCTACATACCCTCCCTTACGGTCGTGAACAAAATAGACCTGATGGACGTTAGCGTTGAGGGCGAAGATGTAGTTTGTGTATCAGCAAAGAAGGGGATCAACCTCGACCTGCTGATAGAACGCATATACAAGAAGCTAAGGTTCATAAGGGTTTTCCTAAAACCTCCCGGTGGAAAAGCCGACAACGAGCCGCTAATAATGAGGAAAGGTGCAACTGTTGGAGATGTATGCGAGAAACTACATAGGGGGATGCTTGAATCTTTCCGCTATGCAAAAGTGTGGGGTAAGTCGGTTAAGTTTCAGGGGCAGAGGGTTGGTTTAGGCCATGTACTTGAAGATGGAGACGTGCTAACAATATATGCATAAATAAAATTTTAAATATAAAATAATTTAAATTAATTATGGCGTTACTAGCTGCAACTCTTTGATATTCCTTCCAGCAATCTCAGCCCTAAGCATGAATAGCTCTTCAAACAGCATCTTAACTTCAGGCTCGAGTTTTGGATAGCATTCGGTCAGAAAGTCCATGTTGAAGGGACATAACCCCGAAACACAAGGGAAACAGTATTTACCATTGCGCTCATCGTCGCAAGGCAGTTCAAAAACTTCCAGATTTTTTTCCATCTCTATCATGGTTAAACCTCCATCATTTGTGTCATTATTGTTATTATTATTAGTATTTAAGCTTTTCGAACCTGCAAAAATCTTAAGGAGAAAGGATTTTTGGCTAAAAAATTAGATAGACAAGTCTGATGTCGTCATAGGTCCCACAAGAGGTTATAGCTCAATCAATAAGCGAAATATTAAAGGACTAAAACAGCTTTAAATCAAGCCTGCCCTCTGGAGGAGAAGAATATCCTCCGTTTCGAGCTTTTCACCGCGCTTGAACATCTCATAAACTTCTTTTGCCTTCTTTATTAGTTCTTCTCTCTCCCTCTCCTCCCTACTCTTAGCCTGCTTGGCCTTAAGAGCTTTAATAACCTTATCAAGGTCCCTTATATCCTTTCTTATTTTTACAACCTCACTATGGCACCTGTCTGCTTCCTTCTTACTTTCAACGAACTTGAGGTGCATCTCGTCGGCAAGCTTTCTCTTTTCATCAACCTGACTGAAAACACTTAACATCTCCGCATGGAAAACATCAGCCCTCTCAACGTATTCCAGCATTTGTTGGTGGAGCTTCCTTGCTTCATCCTTCAATTCTCTTATCTTTGCTATCAACCTCTTAAACTCCTCATGTTTTTCAAGCTGCTCCTTCCTCTCTTCGAGCTCCCTCCTCAGTCTTGCTATACGCTCGACAAGGACTCTCTCCTTCTCTATAGTAAGCACTGCTGTCTGTTGCTTGAACTCAAGGCGGCGTATTTCCTTCTCTATATCTCCAAGGGGTCTTCCACCCTTGTCTATATCCTTTCTCAGCTTGTCCAGCTCCTTGTACAGTTTGTCTATCTCCACGTGTATAGCGTTCCTTTTGCTCTTCAATTCCTTGGCCTTTTCGTTTAGCTCATCTCTTTTTTCCTTGAGCTCTTTTGCCTTTACGAGGAGTTCTTTAACTTCCCTATTGAGCTGGTCTCTTTTGTCCGCATACTCTCTCGCAGCTTTATTAAGTTCGTCCCTTTTCGCAATGTACTCTTGCAATTCCTTTTCCAGTTGTTCTTTTCTCTCCACCAACTTTTCCAGCATCATGCTCCCACAACAGCTTTGCCTTTTTTGTAAACACTGGAGCTTTGCTCAGCGTTAATGAACTGAGATTTAAATCTTTCTCTGAGGGGCGTTTAAAAAGTTTTCGAAGAAAGTGTACGCTTCTGTCTCCCCAAACGCATACTTAATTGTGTTAAATTCCCTCCTCAACTCGATTACTTCCTGTCTCAGTTTATCTTCGCTCTTCTTGCCATTGACAGCATCCCACATAATCTCTGCAAGCCTTTCCATCTCTCCCTCCTTCATTCCGAGCCTTGTTATTTCCTGAACGCCAATTCTTATCCCCGAGGGGTTTTTTGTCTTCGTTAGATCATCCCACGGTAAAAGGTTCTTGTTCAGGATTATGTTTATGCGTTCAAGGAGTCTAGCAACAGGATCACCACCACCGAATTCGGTGACGTCAACCGCAACCTGATGCGACTCCGTAAAACCGTTTGCCTCGCCAACGACATTAAAGCCGAGTTCGTGCATTCTCTCCGCAAGCTTCTTTGCATTTCTAACTATTTGCCTCGCATAAGCTTCACCAAACTCCAGCATTTCCAAGCATGCAATAACATAGCCAGCGAGGCTGTGCAAGTGATGGTTGCTCACAACGCCTGGAAATACGGCATTATCGATCTTCTTTGCCAACTCCGCCTTACAGAGGATTATGGCTCGCTGCGGGCCGAAGAAGGTTTTGTGGGTTGAAGCCGTAACGACATCTGCTCCTTCACGAAGCGGGTCCTGAAACTGCTTTCCGGCAATAAGCCCAAGGACGTGGCTTGCATCGTATACAACTTTGGCACCGATTTCTGCGGCTATTTCAGCTATCTCCTTTACAGGATGGGGGAACAAAATAAGACTAGAGCCCAAAACGAAGACTTTTGGTCTTTCCTTTTCGACAATTTTTCTCGTCTTATCAACGTCAATGTTCAGCCTCTCCATGTCAAAAGGATAGTGGAGTACATCCAAACCCCTAATACCAGCAGCAGAGAACCTATCGTGAGATATGTGGCCGCCGCATGGAACGGATAAGGCCATAAGCTTGTCTCCTGGTGACGTTAAGGCGAAAAATGCCGCTATATTTGCAACAACTCCTGAAATCGGCTGGACATTTGCATGTTCTGCATTGAATATCCTCTTAGTAAGCTGTATCGCCAAATCCTCCACGATGTCTATATATTGACAGCCCTGATAGAAACGCTTCCCAACTTTGCCTTCAGCGTATCGATGGCCCAAGTCCGTCAGGTACATGCTCCTTACAGCCAAACTTGCAAGGTTTTCGCTGGCTATTAGCGGAATTGATTGTCTATAAAAGTCATGATGCTGTCTTAGAGCCTCGATGAGCTTTGAATAGTACTCTGATTCGAGCATGGCCTTCGCTTTGCCACTTGTTTATTTAAGCTTTTGGAGTTGCTAGGCAAGTCATTGTATGTTTTTAAAACTCAAAATATTTACGCAAAAACATCGATGGAGATAGTACAAGATTCTTATCGAGTCTATACTCTCTAATAGCTTCTCTAACCATCACTTCTAAATCGTCCGCAGAAGTAACAAGATACGTAGGAGACTTTAAATTTCTATCCAAAAATAATATTAGGAATTTTTCATCTTCAGCATCGTATTTAACACCTCTACGCTGACAGAGACTCCTCAGGTTGTTAAATCCACGTTTGGCTCTCCGAACTTGTGCACTATTAAGTCATCTACTCTTTTTTCTTGACACCTATATTTTTTAATTCTTCTAAATCTTATAATTTTCCTGAATTTCTCTCTAAATCCTCCCCATGTAGAAAAGTAGCGTAATTTTGAACTGTACTCCTTTAAAATGCTCTCTGTCAAACACAGTTTTATATTCAACTTGAAAAAGATTGAAGTGTAAATTTCGATAGCTTTTCTCTCTTCCTCATCCTTTTCTTGGGGTATAAATGCTGAGGTATCGAATATTACCTCAAGAGGCATTCAGATCCCTTAAAAGATTTGCACCACTGCCTCTTCAAAGTCTAATAGTGGCTCCTCCAGACTTCCATCCTTATGAACACCAATCTCTTCCACCGTCGTCCAAGGATTTTCATCGTCTCTTTTGAAATAGTATAGCTTAACGGCATCATTTTTTAAGCTTCCAGTCTCGACCTCTTTTAAGATAGCGTGGATAACTATTTCGGAATGTGTTGTTAAAACGAGTGTTAAATTCTTTTCCTTAGAGAGATTGACCATTCTCCTCATCAATTCAATTTGCTGTAGAGGATTCTTATGTTCTTCCGGTTCTTCTACTATTATAAGGGAACCATTCGCACTTTTACTAACTATCAAATCTATAAGTGAATAATCCACAACCCCCGAGGGGGCCTGTCGAGCTGGTAGCTCAAGTTCTTTGTTAATCATATCTCTATACCTGAGTACTGTAGATGGAGTAAATATTATTGGTGTAAATTTATATAAACCAATTCCAACTTCTCTTAGCTCCGGCTTATATTTTATTCCTGAAGCTTCAAGCAATTCAGTAACAAATACTGGAAGAGGCGCTAAATACGGTGACTTTAGAATTACATCTATAAAAGCAGAAAAACCACATAAAATCTTTGTGGCTACTTCCTTTTCCTCTGGACTTGCTTCCTTTCTTGCAGCACTCTCTATCATTTCAGGAATTGCCTGATATGCAAGTAACAGACCATACCTCCCTGCTACTGCTATATGTGACTCACTCCAAGTACTGTGACGTTTAATTACCACTTCTGAGGTGTCAGATTGCAGAATTATGAATGACTTTCCTCTCTCGCACTCTAGGGTGACTTCCAATGGATACTTTTTCTCGCCATTCTACTCTTACAAGCCCCTTTAGCTCGGTGCCCAAGAGGTTTCGTGTACATGTGTCGATATCCACCTCTTCGGAAATTTTACCTAATAGATATAGAGCGTATGCAACACTTGATTTACCAGAAGAATTTTTTTCCAAAGAATATATTAATTTGTTTAAGGTTAATTGTAGCGTTTTCTATGCATCTCCAGTTGGTTAGCTTAAGCTTCATGTAATTGTTCAATATACTCCTAACTTTGATAAGCGTTTCGATACTCACTGCCTTACAATGCGGTAAACTGCAGGCAACTCCCTATACCTACCATTAAAGTCAAGACCGTACCCAACTACGAAGTAATCGGGAATTTCGAAGCCAACGTAGTCAACTTTTACGTTAACCATTCTTCTC
>QMZF01000070.1 GCA_003663055.1 Archaeoglobales archaeon
AACCTCAGCATCGGCCAAAGCCGTTTCGCATCTCGGGCACCAGTTAACAACCATCTGCTTCCTTTCGAGCAATCCTCTATCGTATGCCCGTTTTATCGTCCACCAAGCTGCGTTGATGTAATCAGCTTTGATCGTCATGTACGGATTTTCCCAGTCCATCCATACGCCTAGCCTCTTAAATTGATCCGTCATCGTATCTTTGTTTTGCAAGGAATACTCCATGCACCGGGCGACGAATCTGTCTATTCCGTAACTTTCTATATCCCTCTTTGTTTTGAAACCAAACTCCTGCTCAACCTTAACTTCAATCGGCAGGCCGTGCATGTCCCAACCGGGCGTATCTATTACCTTAAATCCCCGCATTCTCTTAAACCTCAGAACAGTATCTTTGATTACCTTATTCCAAGCGGTCCCAAGGTGAATACGGCCTGTTGTATAGGGAGGGCCATCAACGAAGAAGAACTCTTTATCTCCTCGTTGCCTGACCTTCTCGTAAATTTCTCTATCCTCCCAGAATTTTGATATCTCCTCCTCGACGTCCTTAGGTGAATAGATGCTCGGGAAGCCCATGACTGCCAGAGATTTGAATGTGTTAAAATATTTTTGTACTTCTCCCGTTACTAGCTTCGTTTAACAGATTGTTAGCTACTTAAAGAAAGACACATAGAAGTAGATTTTATCCAACGGTCTTCAACAGCTCAATAACGATTACGGCCATGATGGGCCAGCTGACGGTCTGTTTTGCAGGACAAGGAATATATACCCCTTTTTGATAGTCATAAAAAAGACCAATCAAGGGAGATGAGGTTGAAGGGGGCTAAACGATACCAAGATTGGATGGAAGACTTAAAGCCCGTAACCGATGAGGAGTTTGAAGAGCTCCTAAATGAGCCTCCAAAGAAAAATAGAAGAAAAAGAAAGCGTTAGTTTTTATTTTTATTATTTCTACTTTATTTTCAATTTAAATTAAATTACTTAAGAAAGCGAAGAAATTTATCCTTTGCTGCATCGATGAGCTTTCTCTCGGACAGCATTTTCGTCACAACGTCCTTTGGAATGTTAAGCATTCCAGAGATCGATTCCACTACTTCCCCAGCCTTCATCTGTCCTACCTCAACGAGCGCTTTTGCAGCCTCAACCCTTACGTCGATGCTATCATCCTCTTTAACAACCTTAACAAGAGAGGCTACCGCTCTCTCGTCGGCTACGTTCGCAAGCGCCCTAACGGCAGCTTTTCTAACGTCGATGCTGCTATCGCTTAAAGCTTTAATTAACGCTTCTACAGCGGAGCTATCACCAACCTCTGCAAGGGCCTTTGCAGCCTCAACCCTTATTGAGACATCTTTGTGAGATAATGCTTTAATCAATCCACCAACGTCTTTCTTCTCCTTTAATTTTGCGACGTTTGGCTTTAGGAAGAACATCAAAAATAGTTAAAAATCACGTAGATAAGTCTTGCCCATTATTTTTAGCCATCTTTTATTTTTTTAAACGATTTTTGCAAAAGCATAGCAAAGCTCCACACGGATGTTAGAGCAATCTTTAAAAGGATGCAAGCCCAATTGAAATGATGTTTAGACCAAGCTATCTCGAGTTGTATGAGAGCGGGGAATTGGAAAGAAGAGTGGAGAAGCTGTACAAGATACTTGAGTCCTGCGAGTTGTGCCCGAGGAAGTGCGGGGTAAACAGACTCGAAGGTGAGAAGGGGTTCTGTAAAGCCGGTAAGGAACCGATGGTTTCGAGCTACTTCCCGCACTTTGGAGAAGAAGAACCCTTGGTTGGATCGAATGGTTCCGGAACGATCTTCCTTACGAACTGCAACCTTCGATGCGTCTATTGCCAAAACTACGAAATAAGTCATCTGGGAATCGGAAAAGAGGTGTCGGTAGAGGTAGTTGCTCAAATGATGCTCGAACTGCAAAAGCTGGGCTGCCACAACATAAACTTCGTTACACCAACCCACTACGCTCCACAGCTCGTCAAGGCAATAGCTATTGCTGCAGAAAGAGGATTGAAGCTGCCAATAGTCTGGAATTGCAGCGGTTACGAGAACGTTGAAATCATAAAGCTGCTCGACGGCATCGTTGACATCTACATGCCGGATATTAAGTATAGCTCAAAAGAAGCTGCAGAGAAGTATTCAAAAGCCCCGGACTACTTCGATAGGTGCAAAGAGGCTGTCAAAGAGATGCACAGGCAGGTCGGAGACCTGAAGATTCACAACGGGATAGCGTACAGAGGTTTGCTCATCAGGCATTTGGTACTGCCAAACCGCTTAGCGGGAAGCGAGGAGATCCTGAAGTTCATCGCAAGTTTGTCAAAGAACAGCTATGTGAACATAATGGCTCAGTACAGGCCCGAGGGCGAGGCATTTAAGTACGAGGAGCTTAATCGAAGGCCGACAAGAGAAGAATTTTTAGAGGTGATAGAGCTTGCCAACGAACTCGGTTTAACGAGGGGATTGCAGCCAAAGCATCTATTTTGGTATTTACTTGAATAATAACGCTACATCGGTCTTACCTCAACCCTGTACTTCGAGCCGTCAACCTCAACCTCAAATCTGCCCTCAACGCTTGCAACGCTGCTGGGGAACGGCTCCTCCTGAATCTCACCCTGCAAAAACTTCAAACCGGTTTGAGGAAAGAGTGCGTATATGAGTACATTCTCGTCACTCGCCTCTATTCCAAGTTCTTCAAGCTCACTCTTCCTCTTTTCAAACTCCGGTTCGAGCAAATCGGCAGGTCTGCAGTCTATCGGCCTTTCATCGCCAAGAATTAGTCTTACGATTTCTTCCCTTATTGGCGCTGGCGTCTTTCCGTACATACCCTTAACCAGATCCTTCGTCTCCTTCGGCACAACCTTGTAGCGTTCTCCGGTAAGCACGTTGAGCACAGCCTGCACACCAACGATCTGACTCGTTGGAGTTACAAGAGGTACGTATCCCAAATCCTCCCTTACCTTTGGAACCTCTTTAAGAACGTCAGGCAGCTTGTCCAAAGCATTTTGCTCCTTTAGCTGCGCTATCAGGTTGGAAAACATCCCTCCCGGTATCTGGTAAACGAGGACGTTCGTGTCGGGAATCGTTGATAGAGGATTGAGGTAACCGGAGTACTTCTCCCTGATCTTCATGAAGTAGTCTCTAACCTCCATCAGAACGTCGAGGCTCACGCCCGTATCGTATCCCATTTCGTTCAACGCATATACCAAACTCTCCGTTGGTGGATGTGATGTTCCCATACTAAGTGGTGACATGCACGTGTCTATCATCTCCGCTCCAGCTTCTACGCTCTTTAGCAAGGCCATCGATGCCATTCCACTCGTGTAGTGCGAATGGACATCAATCGGCAGACCAACTTCCCTCTTTAAAGCCTTAACGAGTTCGTACGCCACTTTTGGAGAAAGCAAACCGGCCATATCCTTGACGCAGATCGAGTCAACTTCGAGCTCGGCAAGCTGGTTTGCTATATCCACGTACCTCTCTATGGTATGGACGGGCGATATCGTGTAGCAAATTGCGCCCTGAACGTGTGTGTCAAACTTCTTAGCAGTCTTTATCGCCGTCACAAGATTTCTTACATCGTTCAGGGCATCGAATATACGGAATACGTCAAGTCCGATTTCAGCTGTCTTTGTGACGAACTTCTCAACGATGTCGTCGGGGTAATGCTTGTAACCTACGAGGTTCTGTCCCCTTAACAGCATGGAAATAAGCGTGTTCTTCACCCTCTTCCTGATCTCCCTTAACCTTTCCCAAGGATTCTCGTTCAAGAAGCGGTGGCAGGAATCGAATGTTGCTCCACCCCAAACCTCAAAGCAGTAAATTCCAGCGCTATCGAATGTCTCAAGAATTGGAAGGATGTCCCTCGTTCTCATCCTTGTTGCGAGGAGGGACTGATGACCATCTCTTAGCGTTAGGTCAACTATCTTCACCCTCATTCTACCACCCACGCCCAGCGAAACCAATGGGTTTATTTTATTTTTCTTTCATTCTACAAAAAAGGAATTGAGGCGCAAAAGGCAGAGAACTTTCCTTAAAAAATTGGATTGCTTCCCAAAGGATGGTAAAAAACAGATGGTTCTCACATATTTTTATCATTTAATATTAATCACGCTTTCTCTTCCCATAAGAGATATGAGACCTTTGATTCCACTGCAACCCATTCTTCACTTTCGCACCACTCGCAAGCTTTATTTTTTATAACGAAGACTTTCCACGTGGACTCACTAAAACTTCTCAGCAAGGCATGTGAAATAGCATTGAAGCTGAAGAGGCAAGGCGAAGTTCTCGTCGTAACCCACATCGATGCCGATGGGATTACTTCCGGCTCGATAGCCCTGCAAGCACTTGAGAGAGCCGGGATTGAATCGGATATTCTCTTCGTCAAGCAACTCGATCCCCAAACCATCGAGAAAATCGCTGACAGAAACGTTTTCACGTGGTTTACAGATTTGGGCAGCGGGCAGCTCGATTTAATTTCTGCAAGTAAGATAGAATGCGTCATAACGGATCACCACGTCCCTCAAGGAAGCTACGAGTTTCAGCTAAACCCCCACGATTTTGGTATCGACGGCAGCTACGAGCTTTCTGGCTCGGCAACAACGTACTTGGTTGCAAAAAGCATGGGGTTAAACTACGACCTCGTTAGCCTTGCAGTAGTTGGAGCGGTGGGCGATCTACAGGATTCAAAGCACGGAAAGCTCGTTGGTATCAACAGGGAAATTCTAGAGGAAGGAGTAAACCATGGATTCGTTGCGGCAGTAAGAGATCTCAGACTCTTCGGCAAGCAAACGAGGCCCGTTTACAAAATGCTCGAGTACACGTTCGATCCGTACTTGCCGGGGATAAGTGGGAATGAAAAAGGGGCGATAGAGCTAATGGAGAGTCTTGGTGTAGCGATAAAGGAAAACGGACTCTGGAGACGTTGGATAGACCTAACCATGGAGGAAAAGCAGGTAATAGTTTCTGAGCTCGTGAAGGTTTGTATTGAAGCTGGTCATCCAATGAGCTCGATAAAAAGACTCGTCGGCGAGACATACATACTGCTCCATGAAGCGGAAGGAACAGAACTTAGGGATGCGATGGAGTTCTCAACACTCCTCAACGCTACTGCAAGATACGGACATGAGGATGTTGGCTTAAAAGTGTGCATGGGCGATAGAGGTGAGGCTTTCAGGAAAGCAAGAAATCTGCTGCGGAACCACCGCAGGAATCTTTCCGAGGGAATAAAGCTCGTTGACGAAATAGGAATTGTGGAAATGGATAACATCCAGTACTTCCATGCAGAGGATAAAATACTCGATACGATCGTTGGCATCGTTGCTGGAATGTGCTTCTGCAAAGCTAACCTGAGAAAACCGATCATCGCTTTCGCAAACAATGGAAGTGATGTCAAGGTTTCCGCGAGGGCAACACAGAGGCTCGTAGAAAAAGGCGTTCACTTGGCAAACGCTTTAAGCATAGCAGCCGAAAAGGTTGGAGGGAAGGGTGGGGGACATAGTATCGCTGCTGGAGCTTTAATTCCAGCTGGCAGTGAGAACGAGTTTTTGAGGGAGTTGGATAAGATCGTAGGGAGCCAACTCTGCAGATGAAAAGTTTAATCTATCCTCCACGCTAAAGAGAGATATGGGAGAGAAGATTAGGGATAGAGCCCACCATGAAAGACTCTTTAAAGCCTCAATGAATCCGATAAGAAGAAAAATGGTCGCTTGTATAGGCATCCAGGGTAAAACAAGAGAGGAAGTTAAAAGAGAACTCGAATTGAGCGATTTTCAGCTCAAGTTTAACCTCGACTGGCTCATCAGCCAGGGCTTCGTTGTGGAGGAAGAGGGCAAGCTTAGGCTTACCGATGACGGGATAGAGCTTCTTGAAGCTGGCTAACCAACGTCAGCTTTTCACAATCTTTTTTACCTTTATAAAAGCGTCGAGAAATTCCCTGTAAAAGCGGGCAAATCCAATCATCAGCCAGAAGTTATCTCCCTGCTTGAGATACATCGCCGCCCTGTCGTCAAGATGCGTCGATGCTACTATTATCTCCCTCCCAGCAGATTCTATACTTTCTTTTAGGGCATTAACTGCCACATCCCCGGTATATATTCTGACAAT
>QMZF01000071.1 GCA_003663055.1 Archaeoglobales archaeon
GAGATATTCGAGAACATAATGCGATTAACAAAGGAGGACGAATACGGTGTTCTTGGGATAAGGAAGAAGCTCGCTGTCCTCGGGCCTGCGGGCAGCTTTAGCGAGGAGGCGGCTTTGAAGCTCGTAGGTTCTCGCTTGCCTTTGAAATACTGCTCAACGACAGACGATATAATAAGATGTGTGGAAAATGGCAGTACAGACTATGGTTTAGTTCCCATTGAAAACTCGGTTAATGGGACTGTACTCGCAGTGTTAGATGCATTGTTAAACCACAACGTCGAGGTTTTTGGTGAAACGACTCATGAAATCATCCACTGCCTTGCAGCAAAGCGGTACATGCCCCTTAAGGAGATAAGGGTTGTCTATTCACACCCTCAAGCTATAGCCCAGTGCATGGGGTTCATAAACAACTACCTCAACGCTGAGCTTCGCTATACTAGCAGCACATCGGATGCAATAGCCTTGCTCGATGACAACAGCGCTGCAATAGTCTCCGAAAATGCAGCCAAGCTCCATAGACTCTACGTTCTAAGGAAGGGAATTCAGGACGTTAAGGGGAACACTACAAGGTTTTATCTCATAAGGAAGAAGGGTAGTGGAAAAAGGAGGGGCAGTATAACGTCTCTTTTCTTTGGTGTTGAAGATAGACCGGGAGCGCTGAAAGATGTACTTGAGGTGTTCTACAGAAAAGGAATCAATCTCAGGAAGCTGGAATCAAGGCCAGCAAGGACGGGGTTAGGAGATTACGTCTTCTTCGTCGAAGTAGAAAAGAACCTAAGTAGTGAGGATTTGAAGGAGTTGAGAAACGTTACCACTTTCTATCACATCGTTGGTGTATTTGATAGAGTCGAGAAGCTCGATGTGTGGGGGTAAGAATAAAAAAGTAAAAATTATTAAAAAATTAAAGTGCGAAGATGAGAGCAAAAAGATTGGGAATTTTGATAAATGTGGTTTTAGCAGGAACACTCATAAGTGGTTGTGTAGAAGATGAACTCGTTGGTAAGTGAGCAGTGGCTTTGGGAGATGAAGAAGGAGATATTATGGTATTTGATTCGGATGGCAGTGTTGTGGTAATGAAGTGTGATTCCGTGTATAAGGAAGGGCGTTAGAGTGGTAGAGCAAAAGGTTGTTTCAACGGCCCGTTATTCTGTAGATTTTTCAAAAGAACCAATGTGGATGATTTCATAGTGAGTGATGGGAAGACTCGGAGGGTAGAGGACCTAATTAGATTCATAGATGACAACACGGTTGAAATAGTCTATAATATGGATCATCAGCATCCCGTCTCATTTGATCCACAATGGGGTTACGAGAGGAGCACCTCATCTTACTGAGGTTGGCAGATTAAAAACAGATTAAAAACAAATCTGAAATTCTACTTACCCCAAAACGGATTATCCTTCCTTTTTATTTCGAGAAACTCCTTAAACGCTTTCTTTGTTTCTTCACTCAGCGTATCTAAGAGGTCTCTTTCAAGTATCTTTGCATGCTTCTCTGGTACATCGACGTAGAGGACTTCGTCGCCATCGAGTTGTCTCCCTATTGTAACTCCGTCGATTGCAATGGCAAGTTCTTCTCCCTCCTTAGCGACGCTGATGTTTTCTCCTTCTTTCTGCATACTCCTTATTATTCCAGCATTGCCGCCGTCTGGCTTGATCAGCTTCACGTCTTTCCTCAGCTCTCCAGCAAGGACTCTAATTCCAACAACCGCTGGCTTGCTCCTTCTGAAGATGAACTCCTTCAGAAGCTTGATCTTTGCAGGCTTTACCAATGCCTCGATCTTCTGTTTCTCTTTCGCGAGTTTCTCTTCCTCTCTCCACTGTTTCACCCTATCAAGTAGGGAATAGATTATCTCGTCGCTAAAAATCCTGACGTTGTACTTCGCAGCCTCGCCCTCAACGTTGGGCAGTAACTTGACGTTGAATGCAAGAATTATCTTATTAAGCTCGTCTTTGTTTGCTGAAGCTTCAACGACATCTCGTTTGTCAACATCTCCTACTTCTGCCTTTTTTATTGGAATTTCGATCTCTCTTAGCTCGTTTATAAGAGCTTCGAGAGAACCGAGTGTATCCGTTTTCAGAACCACGCCCTCTTCCTCAGTTTTTATGGCTATCTCCTCGTATTCCTTTCTTATCCTCTCTCTGAACTTTTCTATATCCTCGCCACTCTCCACAGCCTCAAACTCGCTGCCAGCAAGGACGTCCTCTATGTTCGGGGCTACAAGCTTTACTCCAGCAGCAGCTGTAACACTTTTAACGCTCTTGAATTTGCTTTCGACGCGCATCTCCTTTGCCGGCCTTGGTTTTAGAATTCCCTTGACATGCGTAACTATGACGTCATCCTTTCCCGCAATTACTATCCTGTCGCCCACCTTCAGCGTACCATCGTACAATATTACATCGCACGTAATGCCCAATCCTCGCTCCTCCTTTACCTCCAAAATCGTTCCCTTCGCCTTTCCTTCAACATGAAGTCTAAGGCTTTCTTCGAGGTATTTTTGGGCGAGCCCAACGAGGATCATGAGGAGTTCTGGAATTCCCTCCCCGGTTATCGCGGAAACGGGTACGATTGCAACAGTTCTAGTGAAATCCCTTATTCTGTCAAATCTCTCAGCTGAGAATCCGAAGGAGTATAGCTGGCCGACCAGCTCGTATATCTTGTTCTCAAGCCTTTGTTTTGTAACTTCATCTTGTTGGGCGTAACTTTTCATGAATGGCGCATATTCAACGCTTTGCCATCCTGGAATGCGGTCTATCTTGTTTGCTGCAACTACAAAAGGCGTCCTGAAGGTCTTAAGTATCGAAATGGCTTCTTCTGTCTGAGGCATCACACCCTCGTTTATGTCAATTACGAGAACAGCTAGATCGGCTAAGGCTCCGCCCCTCCTCCTTAGATTTGTAAAAGCTCTATGGCCAGGAGTATCGATAAAAAGCAAGCCAGGAATCGTAACTTTAACTTTCCAGATGTCCTTGCATATCTCTTTAATTAAATCGATGGGTATTTCTGTTGCTCCTATATGCTGGGTTATTCCTCCCGCCTCTTTTGCCGTTACCCTTGTCCTTCTGATTTTGTCAAGTAACGTCGTTTTGCCATGGTCTACGTGACCCAAAACGGAAACTATTGGTGTTCTGAGCTTTTTCATGCTTACTCATAAATCCACTCTTCGTTAGCTCTAGTGTAATCGAGAAGCTCTTCTGCGTCGAAGAATAAAGAAATCTCTCTCTCCGCTGACTTTAGCGAGTCTGATGCATGAACGACGTTTCTGCCTATATCAAGGCCAAAATCTCCCCTTATTGTTCCTGGCAAAGCTTCAGCGGGATTTGTTGCACCAACGATGTTTCTCACGACCTTTACTGCATCCTTACCCTCCACTACCATCGCAACCACTGGCCCAGAGGTTATGTAGTCCACGAGACTCCTGAAGAACGGCTTTTCCACATGCTCTGAGTAGTGCTCCATTGCAAGCTCTTCCTGAATCCAGATCATCTTAAGGCCGACGATTTTTAGCCCCTTCCGCTCTAGCCTTCGTATAACTTCTCCAACTAGCCCTCTCTGCACCCCGTCAGGCTTTACCATTACAAAAGTTCTCTCCATGGTGACACCTTGGTGTTTTACTTTACGACTACCTTACTTCTGGTAGAACTTCGTCCACTTGAGCTTTCTCGGGTTTCTTTTAAGTTTGAGCATGTTCTTCTCGCACTTGCCGGAGCAGAAGTAGAGTACTCTGCCGTCTCTCCTGACGTACATCTTGCCCGTCCCTACTTCAATTTCGCTGCCGCAGAAGGAGCATATTTTCTTCTCCATTCTTCCCACCTTACCTTACGAGGAGCTTCTTAGCTTCTCTTGCGGTCTCCTTTATCATGAGGATGTCTCCAACCCTTACCGGCCCAAAAACGTTCCTCGTGATGATTCTGCCCTTGTTTTCGCCAGCAAGAACCCTAACCTTTACTTGCGTAGCTTCTCCGTGCATGCCAGTCCTGCCCACAATCTCCAAAACCTCTGCGGGCTGAACATCTTCCTCTTCGGCCATACTATCACCTTTTTATTTGATTTTTTATTTTTATTTTAATTTAGCTCATTATTTTCTCAAACCTTCGATTTTGCTGACTATCTGCGAAAGCTCTTTCTTCGCCTCTCCCTCGTTTATGATTGCTGCTGCGGAGCAGTCAACTTCTATTCCAACGGCCTGCCCGAGTATACTCTTGCTTTTGATGTAAACATAGGGTACATTCTTCTCCTCGCAAAGCAATGGCAAATGAGCTACTATCTCTGGAGGATCAACGTCCATTGCTATGTAAACCAGCTTCGCCATTCCCCTTTCTACAGCTTTCGTAGTTTCGTTCGTACCTTTTTTCAACTTTCCTGTCTCTCTCACTTTTTCAAGTAATGAGAGAGCTTCATTCTGCAAATCCTCAGGAACTTCAAACCTCACGTACATCTTTACACCTCCTTCCTTTCGTCATCACTCATCGGCTTCCAGCCTTAGGTAGTTACGTTTTAAATCTTTTGGTCTGCCGTATTGCAAAGAAAAAGTTATAGGAACTTGATATATATTCATTTACGTGCCTCGCAGAAAGAAATGGAGAAGAGTCTTTTTCGAATTTCCGGTATTTAATGGGATAGTAGAATTTACTCCCGATGAGCTCGAGGCTTTGAGGCTTGCAGACATCGAGGGACTTTCACAAATAGAGGCAGCGAAGCTCATGGGAGTTTCACAACCAACCTTCCACCGAATACTGAAAGAGGCAAGAAGAAAGGCAAGCATGGCTGTTCTTGGAGGAGAACCTGTTATTGTTCAGGATCAAAGCGCAATTAGAATTTTCCAATGTTTTGAGTGTGGTCATGAGTGGGGCGAACCGTATGGCACTGGTAGGCCGGCCGAGTGTCCAAGGTGCGGTAGTGTAAGAATTTGTAGGGTAGATGTGGGAAGAAAGAGGCGGAGACGGGGTAGGAGATGAGCGAAGCTATAAGGGTAGCGAAGGTATCTGCTTTGTTTAACTTTACATTCTCAGCAATTAAAGGCGTTGCAGGAGTCGCAGTAGGGAGCGTGGCACTTATAGCAGATGCCTTGCATTCTCTCGTTGATGTGCTGGGCTCAATTTTTGTTTGGTTTGGTTTAAAGATTGCTGAAAGGCCTGCTGACGTAGAACATCCTTATGGCTATTACAAGGCAGAAAGCCTTGCAGAGCTGGGCGTCGGTTTGATAATAATTTTCTCCACAGTTTTAATAATAAAAGAGGCAGTAGAGGCACTCATAAGCCAAAATTATCCATCCTTCGAGTACTATGCTGCGGTAGTAGCAGCAACTTCAGCAGCTGGCAACGAGGTGCTTGCACGATATAAGATTGCCGCTGGACGAAGAACAAAATCTTCCGCGCTGATTGCTGAAGGAAAGCACTCGAGAGCCGACGTTTTTGGCTCTCTTGCAGTCCTTATAGGGTTTATCTTCATAAAGTTTGGCTACTGGTGGGCAGATTCAATTGTGGCAATTCTTATATCGTTCCTTATAATCCAGATGGGTATCGGAGTGGTTAAGAGTTCTATCGATGTGCTCATGGATAGGGTCGATGAAGATTTTGCATCACGTGTAAGAGAAATTCTAGAAGGTATTAATGGCATAGCATCAATTGATCTCGTCGCAGCAAGAGGAACGTGGAGAAACAAAATCGTAGAGGTTCATTACTCTGTTTTTCCATGGGCTACGGAGCTAATAGACACGATTCAGGAGGATATTGAAAAGAGGCTTAGGGCATTTCCAGAAGTTTCAAAAGTGGTTCCTGTTGTGAGAATTGCAAGAAAGAAACCTGTAGTTGCTATACCTGTTGTTGATAAGGACTCCGATGAATGCGGTGACTTAAACTCACCTTACTTTGCCATATTTTCCAATGGAGAGCCGAGGTTCGTGGAAAATCCGTATTCAAGGGCGGAAAGGAGAAAGGGGCCTTTAATAGCAGAATTACTAGCGAAGGAAGGAGTAAACGTCCTCGTAATCAGGAGAATTGGGGAGATGGCGGCAGTTCACATGAGAGCTAAGGGAATTGCCGTTTTTACAGGATGCAACAGAATAAGCGATGCACTC
>QMZF01000072.1 GCA_003663055.1 Archaeoglobales archaeon
CGAGGTTCTTCAGGAGAAAGAGCTTTCTGGCGAGCAGATAATCAAAGCTCTTGTTAAAGCTGGCTGGAGTGTTGAAAGACAGAGAGGAAGTCACATGGTTTTATCCAAGGAAGGGACTGTCGTGGTCATTTTGCATTTAGAGAGCTTGACGGGAAACGTTGAGAGCAAACGAGATCCTGGATCCAGAATTATAACAAAGCTCAGCATTATTTTGTATACGTTAAAAACCCGTAGCTGTAAATGGGGCCGCCGAGATTTGAACTCGGGTCACCGGCACCCCAAGCCGGGAGGATAACCAGGCTACCCTACGGCCCCTTTAAGGAGGGGCAAGGATGAGATTTTAAAATGTTTTGGTAACATTTTTGTAACATCTAATGGTCTAAATTTCAAAGATAAAAAGATAAGAAGAAAAATTAAAACTTATAGCTCTCTTGCGGCAATCTTAATGTCTTCCGCCTTAACGGTCTTCCTTCCAGCGTGGGCTGCAAGTTCGACAGCTTTCTTCGCTACCTGCAGCGCATAGTCCTCAATTGCCTCTGCAAGAGCCTTCTTGGCAGCCTCGCTGACGCGCGGGGCTCCAGCGTTCCTTATAATTCTCTCAACCGGGGCAAGGGGTAGTTCCATTCTCACTCACCTCCAAATTTTCCACACCACGACATGCTTAGCTTATCCCGTACCAAACGGGCAACCATTACTCACATTTTTCGTCACTTCTCTTATATAAATTTTTAGGTGCCAGCAAGCAAGGTCTCGCTCCTTTTCATTGAGTGAAAGGTAAGTTAGGGATATAAGGCAGGAAGGTTATCGAGATATTTTTACAAATTCACCAACCATCACCTACACCCAGCATATAGAGATTAGACTCGTGCAGATGAGTATCGTTTTATACAATGTCATAAACCAAATTCTCGCCTACAATCCTTGCTTGTGGTGATATTTTATGTACCCGTACGCTATCGTTAATTATGTGAACAACTTCAACTCCCTTCGCTGTGAGGTAGTCTGAAATGAACTTTCTATGACAGCGCCAGAAGAAGCGTTCTGCACACATTATAGCAGTAATCTTTGTAGTTGCTATTTTTATAAGCTGTTCAATAGCTTTTTTGAATCCTGAGGTCATCATGTAGTCAGCGTAATTCCTGAAGCCCTTTGATTTTATGGCAACGTTTGGCGAGTTTTTCATCCCCTTTCTTCTGTATCCTCCGAGTTCTCCCATCCACACGTACTCTATATTCTCGCTTGCGAGAATTTTCCCTAGATTCTCCCTTTTGAAGTGCTCGTGCTTGGAAGTTGGGAACCTCCTCACGTCAACTACAACTTCAATTTTGTATTTTTTGAGCAGTCTTACGAATTCCCCCGGGCTTCTGTTTGAGTGACCTATGGTATATATGCGAGTGCAGACCATTTAAGGAGTGTCTCTAAAATGGATTAAAAATTAACCAATTTTTAGCCACACCTTGTAAAACCACACATCTTGCACGTCATGCAGCCCTCACCGTACTCCAGTACGTTCCCGCATTCTGGACAAACGCCTCCAATGAGCTTTGTTTTATGCGCCTCGCTCTCGCCCTCAACGAATTCCGTTAGCGGTTTTATTCCCTCAACGGCAACTTTTATCCGCTTGTACTCCCCTTTCAGATATTTCTCCAGAACCTTTGCAACTCCGTCTGCACACGACGTTATTATCTCGCCGTTGTCAAAGCCTATGGAGGGGCATCGAATTCCCTTCAGCTGCCTTATCAACGCTTCGGGATTTACCCAGCTTCTCAACGCAACGCTGAGCAGTCTACCAATTGCCTCTGTTTGCGAAGCAGCACACCCACCACTCTTGCCAAGTTGGACGAAGACTTCTGCTATTCCGTATTCATCCTCGTTTATCGTGACGTAGAGGGCTCCACAGCCAGTGCGAGTTTCGATAGTTCTGCCGGTTGTAATCTTTGGCCTTGGTCTCGGTTCTATGTATCCCGTTGGCTTTATCGGTCTGAATTCCTTCTTTTCGGTCTTCTTCGTCTTTAAAACTTGTTCCTCTCTACTCCCATCTCTGTAAACCGTTATACCTTTACAACCAAGTTCATATGCTAGTAAAAATGCTTTTTCAACGTCTTTCCTCGTTGCTTTGTTCGGCATGTTTATCGTTTTGCTGACGGCGTTGTCAGTGTACTTCTGAAAAGCAGCCTGCATCCTTACGTGCCACTCAGGAGCTATGTCTAGTGCGCATTTGAATATCCTCTTTATCTCATCCGGAATTTCTGGAATATCTTGGATGCTGCCCTCCTCCGCAACCCTTGCTATTAATTCTTCGTCGTACAAGTTTAGTTGCCTTAAAGTCTCCTCGAATATTGGATTTATTTCGAAGAATTCCTCTCCATCAAGAATATTAGTTCTCTTGAATGCAAGGGCATAAATTGGCTCTATACCACTCGAACAGCCAGCAATTATGCTGATCGTACCGGTTGGAGCTATCGTTGTAGTTGTTGCGTTTCTCATCTTTATGCCCTTCTTTTCCCACACACTGCCCTTCCAGTTGGGGAAGACTCCTCTTTCTTCTGCTAAAGCTTGTGAAGCTTTATGGGACTCTTCCTGTATAAACGACATGAGTTTTTCAGCTATTTCGATACCTTCTTCACTGTCGTACGGAATTTTCATTTTGAATAGCAAATCCGCAAATCCCATTATGCCTAGACCGATTTTTCTGTTTGCTAAAGTCATTTTTTCGATTTCCGGCAGTGGATAACTGTTTACATCTATGACGTCATCCAAAAACCTTACTGCAAGCCATACTATTTCTTTCAACCATTCCCAGTCGATTTCTCCATTTTTAAAGAATTTCGACACGTTTATCGAGCCTAGATTGCACGATTCGTACGGCAACAACGGCTGTTCGCCGCAGTTGTGCACAATGAATCCGTTCGCATCGAAAGCGTTAATTCCCGGAATCGAGACATCGTAGACTTCTTCTTCACCCTCCAGAATTACTTCCTCAACCGTAGCGATGAACCTGTCTCTGTTTGGTCTTCTTTTATAGCTCTCTATCAGTTTCCTCAACTTTTCCATTTTGTCATCGCTGAATCCCACTCTCTCGTAAAACAGCAAGATACTGTCGTTAGAGATTACAAGTTCGTGCTGCGGTTTTATTCTATATTCCTTCAACCCGCCCTTTCCATCAGGCAGCACTTTGCAAGCTTTCCTTCTGCCAGTGTATATCTTCGAGTA
This sequence comes from Archaeoglobales archaeon, assembly GCA_003663055.1. Lineage (GTDB taxonomy): Archaea > Halobacteriota > Archaeoglobi > Archaeoglobales > Archaeoglobaceae > Archaeoglobus_C. The sequence goes on from QMZF01000072.1 coordinate 3,214, forward strand.
TATCCCAAGCCTCAGAAGCATTCTCTGAACTGCTTTCAACATCTGGAGATCGCTTTGCGCAAGCCTTACGCTTACACGCTTCCGGTCACCAATTACGCAGCCATCAGCATCAAATAAACCGCGAAGCAAACCCCTGTAGAATTCGGATGATGCTTTTTCCATTTCCTCTGTTATGGTCTTATGCCCTGGCTTTAATCCAAGCTCGCATGCAAGCTTTCTTAAATATCCCATCGAAAGGCGGTACCTGTTTCTGCCCTTTATGCCAATCCACCCTCTGAAATCTCTGCGATGGGGCAGGTTTGTAGCAAAGCTGTACGCGACCTTAACTTTAGCACCCCTATTGTTGCCCCATGAAGACAAAATTACTTTGTCGCTTTTTATCGCTCCATCTCCCAGCGAAAGACCAATAAGATAACCTTCCTCATAGCTATACTTTCCACTCCACTCTCCATAATCCCTGTGGTTATTCAGAACAATTTTGTCTCCCGGTTTAAGCTCGCATGCTTTAATCCATTCAGTCTCAATCTTATATCGAGTAATCTTCTTAGCCCTCAAAACAGGATGGTTTGCTGTAAGGCGCAGCTCAAAGCCTTCCTTCGTTTTAAGTCTGTAAACTTTCTTAACACCCGTAGAAAAGAAACCCCTTTCGTCGCTCTGCCAGCTCTGTCCGTTTACAACTGCCGTAAAGCTCTTTCCGACGAGGTCTTTAACCTGCCTTGCTCCTTCAGAAGTCATTACCCACGTGTCAGCGGTAACGCATGGATTCGTTGCATCGATCATCCCAACGTGGGGCGTAGGATTGTTCCTGTTTATCGTATCGATGAAAACAATTCCAGGTTCACCGTTTCTCCAAGCCCCTTCAACCATGAGGTTGAAAATCTTCCTTGCAGGAACCCTTCTCACGACTTCTCCAGTTCTGGGATTTATCTGCTCGTATTCTGAATTGTTCTTTAAAGCTTCCATAAAAGCATCGGTTACAGCAACGCTGATGTTGAAGTTTCTTAAAACTCCCTCCTCCCACTTTGCCGTTATGAATTCCTCGATGTCTGGATGGTGGACGTTAAGAACGCCCATGTTTGCTCCTCTACGCTTTCCGCCCTGCTTTATTTGCTCTGTTGCAGCATCGAATATCTTCATGAAGCTTACAGGCCCGCTAGCAACACCCATAGTTGACTTCACAATGTCTCCTTTTGGCCTTAGCTTCGAGAACGCAAAGCCCGTACCTCCACCACTCTTCTGGACTTTCGCCATGTCCCACAACGCTTTGAAAATTCCGTCAATTGAGTCCTCAACAGGTATAACGAAGCATGCAGAGAGCTGATTGAGCTCGGTTCCAGCGTTCATTAAAGTCGGTGAGTTGGGCATGAAGAGCTGCTTGTCCATCATGTCGAAGAACCGTTTTGCAATCTTTTTGACATCGTTTCCATATTTTTCCTCTGCCTTTGCTATTGCATTTGCAACTCTCCAGAGCATCTGTTCTGGCGTTTCTATGACGTTTCCCTTATCATCCTTCAAGAGATAACGTTTTTTGAGCACAACTTCGGCAGTCTTTGTCAGCTCCATGCCCCACCACCGTCTTTTTTCTTTTTAACCTAGATATTCCAGATATTAGATACTTTTTAGTGGAAGCACAGGAAGTTTATCTGTGTTGTGTATGGTGCGAAAGTGAAAATGCTGACAAGTCGGAACAAGCTTTTAATATTTCCAGCTAGATATTCTGTATGAATTCCCAAAGAAAAATTTCACGCCTTCCAGAACTCGTTAATGAACTTTCAGAAACAGAGAAAAACCTCTTCAACCGCATATATCGCTTTTACTTTAAAACTGGCAGGCTGAAGTTGCCTAGTGCTATGAGAACGTGGGCTATTGAAAGGTTTGGCTATTGCGAAGAACAGCGAATAATTAGGGTCACAAATAAAATAACCCTCGAGAGTACACTTTTTAATGAGCTGAGAGCGAGAAGACCGATAGATGCTAGGGTAAGTGAAGGCCTAAGCCACATGATTGAAGAAAGTAAAGGAGGAGCTTTTTGCAATCCCGTTGAACAAACTCCATCAGACGTTTTTGGTAGAATAGAGGGCAAGCACTGCGTTACGGCAAGCAATATAGCGAAGTACGATTATCTGCATGCGGTTATAGTATTCAAAGACCACGACCCCTTTATTTACGATTCCGAGAGGATACACGATTACTTGCATGTCGCAAACGAGTGGTTTAAAAAAGCCAACGAATACGACAGGAACGCCGTTTACCCGTTCTTCATGTGGAACTGCCTGTGGAGGGCTGGAGCGAGCATAATACATGGCCACGCTCAGGCGTTAATCTCGAAGGAGCCCTATGCAAGGCAAGAATTCTACGATGGTGTAAGGAAGAGTTATGCATCCCGATACGGTTCGGAATACCTCGAAGACATCTATGCTGTCCACGAAAGCCTTGGACTAGCTTTCGCCTATGATGGGGTAAAGATAATGGCGTATCTCACACCAGTAAAAGAGAAAGAAGTCGTTATGCTTTCTGACGATCTCTTTAGCTTTTCTAGGGCTATTAGCCTCGTTTTGAAGTGCTACCACAGACTCGGCGTTAGGAGCTTCAACCTCGTTATTTTTATGCCCCCTCTCGGCTCTGAGGACATTTTTGTAGCAAGGATAGTTGATAGAGGAGATCCGCTTAGCAGGACATGTGATATAGGCGGAATGGAGCTCTATGCCGGAACTTCTGTTGTTGCAAGCGATCCGTTTAGAATTGCAGAGGAGTTAAGAAATGAACTATAGAGGACTTATTAAGGAAGAG
>QMZF01000073.1 GCA_003663055.1 Archaeoglobales archaeon
ACCTTCCGTTTGTGCACGAGCCTATAAAAACTTGGTTCACCCTTATGCCTTTTACTTCAGAAATCCCCACAACGTTATCAACTCTATGCGGTTTTGTAACTTGGGGCTCCATTCCCGTAACGTCGAGTTCGACTGTCTCTACTTCAGAATCTTCATCGCCGTGGACTTCCTCGAATTCATCGACCCCTATCGATTTTAGGTATCGCCTCGTTTCATCATCCGGCTCGATTATACCAGCTTTTCCACCCATTTCGATGGCCATGTTGCACATTGTTAGGCGTTGAGCCATGTCCATCTTCCTCACAACTTCTCCAGCGTACTCGCATGCTTTGTAGTTGGCTCCATCGCTGCCCACCATCCCTATGAGCTTCAAGATGATGTCCTTGCTGTAAACGTGTTTTTCCGGCTTTCCGCTAACTTCAAACCTGATCGTCTCGGGAACTCTAAACCAGAGCTTGCCGGTGGCAAAAACGAATCCCATGTCAGTTGAACCTATGCCTGTGGAGAAGCATCCTAAGGCTCCATACATGCACGTGTGGCTGTCAGCTCCAACGATTAATTCTCCCGGCTTAACGTGCCCCTTTTCAACCATTACTTGGTGGGCTATGCCCTCGTAAACGTCGTAGTTGAGAATACCCTGCTCTTTGGCAAATTTGCGGAGCATTTTGTGCGTCTCAGCAGCAGCTACGCTATCGGCAGGAACTTGGTGATCAAAGGCCATGATTATACGCGAGGCATTCCATACCCTCGCATTTTCGCCAGCAATCTCCCTGAAAGCCTTGATGGCGAGAGGAGCGGTAATGTCGTGAACCATCGCTCTATCTATGTCTGCAAGAACGTAATCTCCAGCCTTAACGTCCTTTCCTGCAGCTCTCGAAAATATCTTCTCCGCTATTGTTTTACCCATGATTGGCCGGCATTCGGACAACTTATTTAACTTTCGCTGATTGTTTTCAGGCAGACGAGGCATGCGCCCTTCGCAACGGCAAGCTCATCTTCGAGGGTAACTATCGATGGCTTGAAACCGTGGTTTAAATAGCGATGTATGCCGTTTGCAACCCTATCAATGCTTAAAGCTATGCCCAGCCTTCCACCAATCACAACGGCTGAAGGATCGAGCAGCTTTACGGCATTCGCAACTGCAATGCAGAACATGTCGAATTCTTGCAGAGAATAGATTTTTCCGCTGGAAACGAGTTCTCTAACATCACCGTACTTTTCCAAAGCTCTTCCACTGAAGTAGGCTTCAAGGTGCCCTACACCTCCGCAGCTGCACTTCCTTTTTCCGCCAACGTAGCAGTGACCTATCTCTCCCGCTAGCCCGTCTCCTCTGTAGAGTTCTCCGTTCATTATTATTCCGCTTCCCACGCCAGTACCAACCGTTATTGCTATCAGGTTGGAGAAACCGAATACACTGTGGGCGTAAACAGCAAAGCAGTTTGCATCGTTTTCTATAGTTGTTGGAACATCTAGAGAGATATCTGGAAGAGAAGGCAAATTTGGAGCGTGAATAGGCTTTCCCTTCTTATACCATACGGCAGCACCAACCCCCACGGCGTTCGCTTCCGTAGTTTCCACTATTTTGCTTAGAAATTCATTTATTCCCGAAGAAAAAGCTTCTTTAGTGGAGAAGCTTCCAATTTTATGGAAACTTCCGTCATAAAGAACCACATCTATGTTCGTCCCTCCGATGTCTACGCCAAGGATTCGCATGTTAGGACTTTGATTTTTGGGAGTTATATCTCTACCGTTTCAGCTTGCAAAACAACAAGCTTATAAGAGCTACATTCAACCTGTTAAGGAGAGAAGACGAAAGGAAAACGTATCAAAAGAAAAAATGAAAGCCAGGCTAAGTTATGAAAAGGGCACGATAAGAATTGATGGCGATGTTCATGTCCCTTTTGCAAGGTACGACTCCCGTTCGGGCTGTTATAGGGCTTTTGCGTACAAGTACGGAGAAATAGTTGATTATTTGGAAAGATCGGGGATAGATTACGTCGATGATGTGCTTGACCCAATTCCAACCCCCTTCTTCGAAGCAGAAATAGAGCTCAGAGATTACCAGCAGCAAGCCGTTGAAAGATGGATGTTTGGCAGAAGGGGATGCGTAGTACTTCCAACCGGGTCGGGCAAGACCTACGTAGCTCTTGAAATAATAAAGGATTTGTCAGTTCCAACGCTCGTAGTTGTTCCAACCCTCGATTTGGTTGATCAATGGAAGGAAAAGCTCTCTATTTTTGGCGAAAACTGGATTGGGGAGTTCTCCGGCAGGAAGAAGGAGCTCAAGCCGATTACGGTTTCAACGTACGATTCTGCATACATAAACGCTGAAACGCTGGGCAATAAGTTTGCACTCCTCATTTTCGACGAAGTCCACCATTTGCCTTCGGAATCATACAGCCAGATTGCAGAAATGAACGCTGCTCCTTACCGCTTAGGCTTAACAGCTACATACGAAAGGGACGATGGCAGACACTCAATTCTGCCAGAGCTCGTTGGAGGTAAAGTTTTCGAGCTAAGGCCAGAAGATTTGGCGGGAAAGCATCTCGCAAATTATGCGGTTAAGAGAATCTACGTTCCTCTAACCGAGGAAGAGAGAAGAAAGTACGAGCGCAATGCCAGAATTTTCAGGGAGTACGTTAGAAGGAGAGGTATAACGCTTAGGAGCGTTGAGGACTTCAACAGGGTGGTGATGGCAACCGGATACGATGCAAAGGCCTACGAGGCTTTGAGGGCATGGGATGAGGCAAGAAGGATAGCATTCAACTCGAAAAACAAGCTCGTTAAGCTCAGAGAGCTGCTGGAGAAGCACAGAGGAGAAAAAATAATAATCTTCACCCGCTACAACGATCTCGTTTACGCAATATCAAAACTCTTCCTAATTCCGGCCATAACGCATCGTACTTCGAAGGATGAAAGACGTATAATTCTAGAGGGTTTCAGAAAGGGGAAGTTCAAGGCTATCGTCAGCAGTCAAGTCCTCGATGAAGGCATAGATGTGCCAGACGCCAGCGTTGGAATAATTATGAGCGGAAGCGGAAGTGTGAGGGAATTCATTCAGCGTCTTGGCAGGATTTTAAGGCCCGGTAAGGGTAAGAAGGCAATTCTCTACGAGCTCGTGTCGAGGGAGACGGGGGAAGTGTACACGGCAAAGAGGAGAAGTCGCAGAAGCCATGGGAAGTGAGATTATGCTGCCAAAAGAGCTGCTTGAGGTCAGAAAATCAAGAGGGAAGATCTTTCCGAAATTTGCAGGCGATAAGGACTACGCTTTAGCGGAGAGAATAATTAAAATTTTTAAGGCTGGAAAGGGTAAAAAATACGGCTCGGTTCTTTCAGCGTTGAAATCGCTGGAAAACGCGAAAAATTACAAGAAGGTGAGAGGTTTTGCGAAGGTTATGGAGAACTTCTGCGTCGATAAGGCATGCGTGTTTGATGTTGATTCGAACATCGATTCAGCGGACGTAAGGCTTTACCTCTTTGAGAGAGGCTACGTGACAACAAAGAAGGAGAGGCAGCGAATTATAGAGTATGCGGCCAAGTACTTCAACACAACGCCAGATGAGATAGAGAAAGCCATGTTTGCGGATAGAGACGAGGAGCTAATTCTCGTTGACGTGAGGCACATAAACGCCGACACGCTAATCAGACTTTACAACCTATCTCTCCTCCAAACAACCCTTTTCAATGCTCTAAGGCTAACGTTCTGGATTTCATCCAATCACAAGGAGGTGTTTCGGCGTATAAAGTGGCTTGGCTTGATGTATGACCTCTACGGCGAGGGTGAGACAATAGTGGAGATAACCGGAACTGCATCAATTCTTAGGATGACAAGGAAGTACGGCACATCGATGGCCAAGCTAATTCCCTCTGTCGTAAAGGCCGAAAGATGGTGGATAAGAGCAGAGATTATCGATGATTCAAACAAAATTTACATCCTTGAGATGGATGACAGACACAAGTATCTCTTCCCGGAGTATGAGGAGAAAGTCGAGTACGATTCCTCGCTGGAGGAAGGATTTGCGAGAAAAATAAAGGCAATAAAACCGGAAGTCGAAGTAATAAGAGAACCTGGTGTTATTAAAGCTGGCAAACATGCGTTTATCCCCGATTTTCTCATAAGAAAAGGTGAAAAAGAAGTTTATGTTGAAATTGTCGGGTTCTGGACACCAGAATACATAAAAAGGAAGATTGAGAAGGTGAAAGAGGCGAAAATTCCAATGGTTGTGGTTGCAAGAAAAGAATTTGGCGAAGCCGAAGAAGCAAGGTTTGAAGCTGAATCTGACGTAATTCTCTTTTCAAAAAAGATACCCTACAGCGAAGTTGTTAAGAAAATAAATGAGCACTTGAGAGAAAGTAAAATTGAATTCGAAGGCGATGTTATAAATCTAGGGGAAGTGTCGAGTTTCCACGGGGTTTCAATGGCAAAGGTTAGGGGGCTCGTTCCAGAAAGGTACGTTTTAGCGGGAAATTATGCTGTAAAAAAGGATATTTTCGAGAAGCTGTGCGAAGAAGTGGAGCGGGTAAAGCCGGAAAGGCTCGCGGATGTTATGCCTGTTTTGAAAAAATACGGTGTTGGTTACGATGTGCTCGAAGCAATGGGCTACAGGATAAGATGGATTGGTTTAAGCGAGGAGGATGCCATCGTTAAAAAGAATTAGTTTTAGTTTAAGAAAATTTTCTAGGCATCAAACGACAAAATCAAAATCCAAAACCATAAAAAGTAGCCGTAAGAGCAAGGTTCATGAGAACGATATTCTGGGATGGCTGCGTTAAGCTGATAGATCAAACTTTGCTGCCCGACAGGTTTGAGGTAATGGAGTGCAGAAAAGTTGAAGAGCTTGCAGAGGCGATAAAGAGGCTTGCCGTAAGGGGCGCTCCCGCTCTTGAAGCAGCAGGTGGATACGGCATCGCTCTGGCAGCTCATGAACATGACTTTTCGAAGGTTGAGGAGTTAAAGGAACACATTAAAAAAGCTGCCGAATACCTTGCATCAACAAGACCGACGGCCGTTAACTTGTTTTACGGCATAGATAGAGTTCTCAGGGCAGCAATGGAAGGCAAAAGCGTTAAGGAGGTCAGACAGCTCGCTTTGAATGAAGCGGAAAGATTGGCAAACGAAGACGTTGAGAGAAATAAGCTGATGGGTAAACACGGAGCAAAGCTGCTTAAAGACGGATTTACCGTTCTGACATACTGCAACACCGGAAGACTCGCAACGGTTGACTGGGGAACGGCTTTGGGCGTAGTAAGAAGTGCTGTCGAGGAAGGTAAGAGAATAAAGGTCATCGCATGTGAAACAAGGCCTCTCAATCAAGGCTCAAGGCTTACAGCATGGGAGCTCATGCAGGATGGAATAGATGTTACGCTGATTACGGATTCCATGGTGGGCATGGTTATGCAGAAGGGCATGGTTGACTGCGTTATCGTTGGAGCAGATAGAATTGTGAGAGATGCTGTTTTCAACAAGATCGGAACTTATACAGTTGCGGTGCTTGCGAAGGAGCATGGCATACCCTTCTATGTGGCAGCTCCAGCAACAACTTTCGACTGGGGTAGAGAAGCGAAGGACGTTGTGATAGAAGAGAGAAGTAGGGAAGAGCTGATATACTGCAATATAAAGTGTCGCCAAACCCTCATAGCCCCTCCCAACGTTAAAGTTTACAATCCGGCATTCGATTCCACACCCCTAAGATATGTGACAGCATTGATAACCGAGAGGGGTGTGATTTATCCGCCCTACGACGAAAACATTCCAAAAGTGCTTGGTTTTTGATTTATTTCTAGTTGATGCTAAATAATGCAGAGTTGAATGTATTGGATTAACAGTAGTGCAAGGTGTATTTCCTCTTCTTCTCAGCAACAAGTCAACGCTCTACATTTTCTGCAAACTCCTCAAAAACGGATATCAAAGCGATCAAAGCTGAAGGTATAGCCTGTTCGGTTGCGAAGGTTATGTACGGGGCGAGATCTATAACGTAATCGGCCAATTTAAAA
>QMZF01000074.1 GCA_003663055.1 Archaeoglobales archaeon
CAGCCCAAGTTCTCCAGCTGCAAGCTGCAGATAAGGCGGGATTTTTGAAACGCTATCTTCCCTTGGACCGTAAAACTTTAACCCGTTGTTTAGCTCAACGAAAATTTCGTCCTCGCTAATTTCAGAATAGCTTATCAGTCTATTTCTCAGCCTGTATAAAAGCCTCCGAGCAAAGTTAAGCATTGAAAAAAATTAAAATTAAAGGAAGAAAGTAGAAAATTAGCCTCCAGCTCTTTTCTTCTCGTACTCCTCAATGTACTCCGGGGTTGAGTAATACGTCGTCGAACCCGAAGACCAGTACGCTGCCTTCCCCTCCTCTATCAAATCCAGTATTATCTTCTGCACAACCTTCTTGTCCATTTTGAGGATTTTTGCAAGGTCCTTTATCTTCCAAGTCTTTTGGCCGAGCTTCTCAAGCACTTTTTGCTTGTCCTCTTCGGTATACTCTACCATTTACTGTCACCCTCTATTTTTTGTCCCTCCATGTATTTAGTATTTACCACCTGAACTGCGTTCCAACTCTGTAGGAGTCGTACATGAAGGGCACTATTCTGAAGTCGTCGATCAGGTGCTCGGTGAATTCGATGCCTGCAAGGTCGAAGAAGCGCTCCCATCCAATTCTCTCAACGAATTCAGCCATTCTTTCGTGCTTTCTTGCGTTCTCAGCCCAGGCGAGGAATATCTTCTTAACGTAGCTGACAAGAGTTGGCCATCTTGGCGGTTCGTTTGGCACCCACGGCACGACGACCTTGGATAGCTCAGGTCTGTGCCTAGCGTCTGAAACCTTACCCGCGCACAGAATTGCTGCTCCATCGTTTTCTGGGTCGAAGAGCGGCATTCCGGGACACATCGTGTAGCAGTTTCCACAGTACATGCACTTCTCTCCATCGACTTCGACGGTCTTCTCCTTAGCCTTTATTCTGATCGCTGCGTTGGGGCACGCTGCTGCAGTCGATGGCAGCTCGCAAGTTCTTCTGACAGCATCATCATCAACGAGTGGTGGCGCTCTGTGGATACCTACAATCGAGATGTCGGATGCGTGGACAGCTCCACACATGTTTCCACAGCACGCAAGGCTTATCCTGCACATTGCCGGCAGTTTCATCTCGACGAAGTACTCGTAAAGTTCGTCCATAACGGCCTTGACTATGCCCGAAGCGTCAATAGCAGGTGTGTGGCAGTGGATCCAGCCCTGGGTGTGGATTATGTTTGAGAGAGCGTATTTGCCTGTAGGAGCGTCCCACGTACCACCGCATGGGAAGCCTGTTCTTTCCTGAACCTCCTTTATGAGGTCATCGATCTTGCTCTCATCTGTAAGGATGAACTCCACATTGTGTCTGCTCGTCCATCTCAGGTAGCCGCCGGTGTACTTGTCTGCGATATCACACAACTCTTTAATAGTATATATGCTCAACAGCCTCGGAGTTCCAAACCTGACAACATAGATAGTGTCTCCGCTCTCGGCAACCCTCTTTATAACGCCACACTTTACCACTTCGTGGTAAGCCCACTTTCCATAGTTCTTCTTTAATACTTCTGGAAGCATTAGCTCGTAGTGCGGAGGACCAAAATCAGTCTTCCACCACTCTGGCCTTTCCTCTGCCATTTATATCACTCCTCCTCCTCACCATACGTGAACGATCTTATCTTCACACCCTTCTTGTCGAGCTCCTCAAGGTACTTCGATGGCCTGAGCTCGTGCTTCTCGAAGAACATGAACGGGTTCGTTCTCGGGTACCTGATCATCCTAACATCGACATCCTTGCCTATTACTCTCAGGAACTCTCTCATACCCCTTCTCCAGATGAGCTCTCCAACTCTCTCTCTGAACTTTCCTACGTCGTCCCACCACTCCCAGAGCCTCTCTGCCATCTCCTTTATTTCTGTGTATGGCTTCTTTATTTCGATGAACGGCACAGCTACCCATCCAAGGATTGCTCCCTCAACGAACGGTGCCTTACCACCAATCAGAATTGTCGCTCCTCTCTCCTTGCCAGGCTTCAAAGCCTTTGGCATCTTGTTTATGCAGTGCATGCAGCGGACACAGTTCTTGTTGTCAATTGTTAGCTCCTTTCCATCCCACTTGATGGCCCCAGTCGGGCAGAGCTTTACAACCTCATTTTCGATATCCATCCACTTCGCATACTCCCTTACAGCTTCCTGGTCTATCTGGATTTCATCCTTCCACGTACCGATAATTGCGAAGTCGGATCTCGCCTTTGCAGCAACACAGTCGTTCGGACATCCAGAACACTTGAACTTGAACTTGTACGGCCACATGGGCCTGTGCAACTCGTTCTGGAATTCCATCGTGAGTTCGTAGCAGAGATCCAGAGTGTCGTAACAGGCAAACTCACACATGGCTGGCCCCATGCAGGCTGAGGGCGTTCTTAGGTCAGAGCCTGAACCGCCGATGTCGAAGGGCGGATCCATCCTCATCATTTCTTCAAACATCGGCTGCAGGTATTCGCTGCGTGTTCCGAGCAGGATTATGTCTCCGGTTGAGCCATGGAAGTTCGTAATTCCGCTTCCCCACTTCTCCCATGCATCACAGAGTTGTCTCAACGCCTTCGTCGTGTAGAACCAGCCTGCTGGCATGTTAACTCGTATTGTGTGGAAGTGGTGCACTTCCGGAATCTCGTCTTCAAGGTCCGAATACCTTCCTATAACTCCACCACCATAACCGACAACTGCAACAATTCCACCGTGTTTCCAGTGCGTTCTCTTATCCTTATAGCTTCTCTCAAGCTGTTTGAGCAAGCCCCTTGCAGAACCGGGCATTTTTATTTCCTTGCCCTCTGCAACAAGTTTGTCTTGAATCTCTGCTGTCTTTCTAATCTCTTTAACAAAACTGGGCCACGGGCCGTCGGGTATCTGGTCAAGCAAGGGTGTTTCTGACATTAGCTCACCTCCGTTTGGTTTTTAACATTGTTTTAGAATATATAAGTCTTTCGAAGTTTGTTTTTATCACTTCTGATTGTTAAAAAGCTGCTAAAGAAAATTGAATGAGAAAATTTATTATGCATTTGTCTTCTCTCGCTTTAAAAAGGTGTTGATATGCCTGGAAAGGTTTACATAGTGGGAGCGGGGCCTGGCGATCCCGGTCTGCTGACTCTAAAGGCTATAAGAGCAATAGAGGAAGCTGACGTTATTTTATATGATAAACTCGTTGGTGATGAGATTATTGAAATGATTAAGAAAATGAATAAAAAGCTTGTTTACGCTGGCAAAAGAAGTTGTGAGGATGGAGCTATTAGGCAAAAAGAGATAAATGAGCTGATGAAAAAATACGCTTTAGAAGGAAAAGTCGTTGTTAGGCTTAAAGGTGGTGATCCATTTGTTTTTGGCAGGGGAGGTGTTGAGGCGGAATTTCTTGTTAGAGAGAACATTCCCTTTGAGATAATTCCCGGAGTCAGTTCCATAAATTCTGTACCAGCTTATGCTGGTATCCCACTAACCCATCCAGAATTGTCATCCTCCATTCTCGTAGTCACAGGAAGAGACGACATCGAGGCATGGAAAAGAACGCCGCTACATGGAACTATTGTCATACTTATGGGTCGTGACACACTTGCAGACATATGTAACAAATTGATCGAGGCTGGAAGGGACCCTTCAACACCCGTTGCGGTGATAGAGAAGGGTACAACGAGGGAGCAGAAAGTAATAGTCGGAAATCTTAAAAATATAGTGAAAAAAGTCAGAGAAGCTAAAATTAAAGGAGCAACGCTTATTGTCGTTGGTGAGGTTGTTAGATTTTCAAATATCCTCAACGGCAGACCTCAAAAAATTTAAGTATCTTTTTACTTCCCGCTTTCCATGAAACTTTTACTGATTCACGCTGATTATATTGAATACGAGACGAAAAAGGCTACAAGATACGCAGAACCGTTTGAAGGAAAAGGAGAAAGGGTGGAAGAAGCCCTCGTAGCATTCACTTCGGTTGAGAAGGGAGATAACGTCGAAGTGGCAAAGGCTGCAGCAAACGAGATAACGGAAGTTGCAAAAAAAGTAGGAGCTGAAAGGGTCGTTATTTATCCATACGCTCACTTATCCTCTGAGCTAGCAGACCCAAAGCTTGCTGTGGAATTGCTTAAAGCTATTGAAGATGATATCAAAAGCTTTGAAGTTCACAGAGCCCCTTTTGGCTGGTACAAAGCATTTAAGATATCGTGCAAAGGTCACCCTCTAAGTGAACTCTCGAGGGAGATAAAGGGGGAGGAGGCGGAGGTTACCCAAGCTTTAAAGGCTGAAGAGAAGGTTAAAAGCTACTGGTATATTCTAACACCTGAAGGAGAACTGGTTGAAATCGAGGAGTTCGACTTCACTGGCTACGATAACCTCAAGAAATTTGCCGACTACGAGATAGCGAAGAGAAGAGCTGTAGATGTAGTTCCACCCCATGTAGAGTACATGAGAAAGCTACAGCTTGCTGACTACGAAGAAGCTAGCGATTCTGGGCACATGCGATACTATCCGAAGGGAAGGCTCGTTAAGAGCTTGCTTGAGAGCTTTGTTACCCGGAAGTGTATCGAATACGGAGCAATGGAAGTGGAGACGCCGATAATGTACAGCAGAGAACATCCAACGCTTCGCCGCTATTTGGAGAGGTTTCCAGCAAGGCAGTATATAATAAAAGGAGATAAGAGAGACTTCTTTTTACGTTTCGCAGCCTGCTTCGGCCAGTTTTTGATTTGCAGCAACGCAACGATAACCCACAGGAACCTCCCGCTGAAAATGTACGAGTTAACGAGGTACTCCTTCAGGAAAGAGCAGCGTGGAGAACTTGTAGGCCTTAGAAGACTTAGAGCGTTTACAATGCCGGACATGCATACCATAGCAAGGGACATGGAGCAGGCAAAGCAGGAGTTTTTCAACCAGTACAAACTCAGCGTTGAAACGCTCAGGGAGATTGGATTGGAGCCAGAGGACTACGAAGTAGCTATAAGGGTTACGAGGGACTTCTACAACGAGAACAAGGATTTCGTGCATTCCCTTGTTGATATCCTAAAGAAGCCGATACTCGTAGAAATGTGGGACCAGCGTTTCTTCTACTTCGTTTTAAAGTTCGAGTTCAATTTTGTTGATGCGCTCAACAAGGCTTCGGCCCTTTCAACAGTGCAGATTGACGTAGAGAATGCAGAACGCTACGGGATAACCTATGTGAACGAAAAAGGGGAAAAAGTATATCCGCTCATACTTCACTGCTCCGCAAGTGGAGCAATAGAGCGATGCATGTACGCTTTACTTGAAAAGGCATACATGGAGAAAGAGAAAGGTAAGCTACCAATGCTTCCAGTGTGGCTTTCTCCAACGCAGGTAAGAATAATCCCAGTTTCTGAAAGATACCTTGACTATGCGTTGGATGTTGCGAGTAAGATGAAAGATGTAAGGGTAGATGTCGACGACAGGGATGAAACACTCGGGAAGAAGATAAGAGACGCTTCTATGGAGTGGATTCCGTATATTGCCGTTGTTGGAGAAGTTGAAGAAAAAGAGGGTAACTTAACAGTAACGATTAGAGCAGAATCGACACTAAAAGAGCAAAAGAGGGTAAAAATGACACCAGAGGAGCTTGTAGAGAGGATAAGAAAAGAGTGCGAAGGTAAACCCTTTAAACCTTTGCCACTACCAATTAGGCTGTCTTTAAGGCCAGCGTTCAGGTGATAACATGATAAGGACGTTGTTGCCAATAGCCTTTGGTGGAATTGCCGGATTGATCTCGTTTGCATTGACAGCAAATGCTCCAAAGCGCGACCCTTTGGGAATAATTGTCCTTGTGTTCATGATATACGTCCACAAGTTTATACTGCCGAGATTTGATAAAAAGCCAGAAGGAAAGGACTGGGCTGTGATAAGTTTTCTGTCCTTTGCTTCCTGGTACGTTGTTTGGACGTTTTTGCTCAATTTATAGGGATTACCATGCGCATCGCGGTAGTTGATTCAAAGCGATGCAAACCAAAGAGGTGTAACCAGCAGTGCGTTAAGTAC
>QMZF01000075.1 GCA_003663055.1 Archaeoglobales archaeon
ACCCTATCCGTTATGTCCAATACTTCTACCCTTTTTCCAGTTTTTACTTCGACCAGCATTTACGGAACCCTCGTAGGAACTTCTCTACCTTTTTCAAGCCTAAACTCTCCAAATTCTATCATCCTTATGTTTTTTGTACCCGCCAAGATATCAATTTTTCCCGATTCAAAGTCTATCCTTCTCACAACCCCCATTCCTTCGTATTTTTCAGAGTAAACGCCAACGACAAGGCCGCAAAAGCTTTCTGGAGTGAATATATTTACATCCTCAACACCATACACTTCTTTTAACGCTTTGATAGCCTCGAGGCTAACATCTTTTTCCTCGTAAACGCATACATTAAGAAAATCGCTGCCAACTTCGGCAAACAGAACTTGACAAAACATTTCTTTTAAAACGTCATCCTCAATTCTCCTGCCTCTGAAAAGTGTGGTGCTGCCAAGCCTCACATTTTCAAGGCTAACAGTTACAACCACTGCATTTCCAAGCCCTTTTGCGTAGCACTCACTCCTTATAGCGCTTCTGACCTCTCTGCTCCTCTTCTTTGGAACGAAGGAATCGACAGTTGTTACGTTAAAGTCCTCGAGATAGTATGGGCTTTCTCCGAGGCAGATTATAACATCAGGCTTGAAAATCTCTATCTTTGCGAGCTTGTAGTTTCTTGCTCTTCTCCCCCTCGTCCAGCCTGTAGTGTCCGTAATAATCCAGTCGCCCTTTGCCATCTCCACGAGTTTTGCGAACCCCCTCAAGCACCTTGCCTCTCTTCCCGTTGGGGACGTTGTACCCACAAACACACCGTCAAGCATGGGCACGTCCGCTATGGTTATGCACTTCTCTGCAATGCCAATTCCCATCGCTGCCGGATGCGCTATGTCCGCCTGTCCTATATCGGCATCTATTACGCACTTCTTTCCATCGAGTCTGTTTACAAGCCATGCTGCAAAACTACTTTTCCCGGTGTCTGTTTCACCAAACAGGAGAATTCTTCTCCATTCGTTGCATTTTATTTCTTCTACAACTTTTTCCCAGCTTTTTGGTATTGTTGAACCCTTTACCGGGATGAAGCTACCTTCAACCTCTACGGCTCCCTCCTTTAGGTAGAGGGGGATGAGTTTCCTAGAATCGACTTTTTTAACGGGACAGCCAAATACCTCTGCATAACCCTCAACAACTTCTGCCCTCCCCTCAAGTAGTATGGTTGTGTCGGAATCCTTTACGAGCATACTAATCTTCTGTTAGTTTAATCTCGATAACCCTCAACTCTGGTTGAGCCTCCAAGAGTTTAGTAAAGTTCGTATCCTTCATTATTGCGACGCTAAATCCATCATCGTAGTTTGTGTAGTTGTAGTACTCGGTTACGTTTGAATCGATAAACAGTCCGTTTTTTGTGAAGTGCACACCAACGACCTTCTCATATAAGCTACCGTTCATTCTAAGGCCGGTGAAGTAGAAGTCCATGTAATCTGTGATGTTGCCCTTTGTTAGTGACTTTGCCGCTTCTCCATAGAATATCAGAATAACATTAAAATCACCGGGAATGCGAGAAGTGTAGTTGGAAATAAGGTCTGACATGCTTCCATTTCCTGAAAGAATCGTGTCGATAGCCTTTGCAACGTGAGGGATTGTGCCTATCAGAAACGGAGAAGCTTCTGGAAAGAGCAATACTCCCTGGGCAACTTTAACGTCGAAACCTCTGTATTTATCTTTCTCACCAGCAAAAAACACCCTTGTCTTGTTAACATCAACCATGTACAGCAACCCATCGCTATAGCCGGCGATAAGCATTCTTTCTACGGGATGCGAAAGTCTGAGGTTTGAAAAAACGTACCTGTCATAGTTTATGGTTATGATATGGTTAACATAATCCAGTAGGGTCTCATTCTCGCACTTCGCAGCGTAAATTATCTGATCGGCTCCGGCTGGCACACACCTAAGCCACTCATTAAAACCGTGGAATTCGTAGGCAATTTCTCTTTCAGGAGCAACGTAACTTCCCCTGAGAGCGTAGACGAGCACACTTCCAAGCATAATAAGCGCTAAGAAGAAGGCTAGAAGTCTTGCCGATTTGGTCTCCATTCTTTTGGCCATGCTTCGTCCTCGAAGAAAAAACAGATAAAAGTTTTGGTCAGCTCTGAAATTTTAATCTTCGTAAAATATAGACATTTTTGTCCGTTTCGAACCAAAACGTAGATTCGGTACGGAGAAGTATTATCTAAAATTTAATATATAGATATGCTAACTTCAGGTTATGCACCTTAATTGCAGGAAGAAAGATAGATGTAGTTCCTTATCAAAGAGCGATAGGATTATATCCTTCCCGCTAAATGAAGAGATATGCCTGCCGTGATTGACGAAAACAAATGCGATGGATGCGGAACTTGCGTTGACGAATGTCCAGTTGGAGCCATAGAACTAAACGACACTGCCCACGTTGATGCGGATCTATGCACAGACTGTGGAACTTGCGTTGACGTTTGCCCCAACGAAGCGATAACGCTTGAATAGATGGCAAAGTTTTAATTATCATATCTAAATTATGAGCATAGAGGTGTGCTCATGGGTCTGATACTCAGGATAAAGAAAAAGTTTGGCTTCCTGCTTAAGTGGTTCTTCAGGAAGGACAGAATGAAGATAGGCATATACGGCCCGCCCAACGCTGGTAAAACAACGCTAGCCAATAGAATTCTTAGAGATTGGACAGGCGATGTCATGGGAGCTGTTAGCGACATACCCCACGAAACTAGGAGAGCTAGGCTGAGGGAAGGAGTGAGAATAGAAGTTGATGGGAAGTCCGTCACCCTTGATATCGTTGACACTCCCGGCTTGGCGACGAAGATAGACTTTCATGAATTCATGAAGTACGGCTTGCCGGAAGACGAGGCGAAGAGGAGGGCTAAGGAAGCAACGGAAGGGGTTATAGAGGCGATAAAGTGGTTAGACGACCTCGATGGTGTGTTGCTCGTTATGGACTCTACGGAAGACCCGTTTACGCAGGTAAACGTTACGATAGTTGGTAACATTGAGGCGAGAAACCTCCCGCTGCTCATAGTTGCAAACAAAATAGACCTGCCGAATGCCTCTCCAGCGAGAATAAAGGCTGCATTTCCACAACATCCCGTGGTACCAATTTCGGCATTGAAGGGATTGAATATAGACAGTCTGTACAAGGCTATAGCCGAGAGGTTCAGTTGAGGTGGTAGGAATGGAGGGCGTGCAACTCAACCTCGTTTCCAAGGACAGGCTCGACAAAATGGCTTCGATGGAAAAGATAAGAATGATCCTCGACGAGGTAAAGAATGGAAAGATCGTTGTCCTCGAATCGGGGCTAACTCCAGAGGAAGAGGCTAAATTGATAGAGCTAACGATGCTCGAAATCGATCACGAGAACTTTGTGGGTATAGAAGTGGAATCCTACCCCCAGAAATCGAGAGGGTTCTTTGGCAAGCTTTTTGGAAAGCCCAAGGGAAGATTAACGGTAATAGGGCCGGCGAACAGGCTTAAGACTTTGCAAAAGAGGGAAGATTTGATTACGGCCTTAGTCCAGTTTGGTGAAGGCTAAGGTGAGCAAAGATGCCCCACCGCTGTACAAAGTGTGGAAGAGAGTACGCTGATGGCGATA
Source organism: Archaeoglobales archaeon (assembly GCA_003663055.1). Classification (GTDB taxonomy): domain Archaea; phylum Halobacteriota; class Archaeoglobi; order Archaeoglobales; family Archaeoglobaceae; genus Archaeoglobus_C. The sequence goes on from QMZF01000075.1 coordinate 3,620, forward strand.
TGCGTATACTTCAGGGCTGCGAATGTGGAAATAACAAATTTTTATATGTTCCAAAAGAAGAAAAGAGAAGAGAGAGAAAAGAAGAGGAAGTGAAGGAGAGCGAAACATCCTTTAGCGAAACACCTCTTGGGATAGAGAGCGTTAGAATTCTTAGCCCAGGAATGTACGAAATAAACTTGGAAAAAGTTTTTTCGAGGGACGAAATAGTCATAGCGTTGCGGGAAGATGGAAGATATGTCATTCACTTACCATCTCTTTTAAAAAGAAGGAGAAAGTGAGGAGTATTTATTCTCCTAAATTTTTTGAGCGGCAAAAAAAGACAAAATTGCAACACCATCAAAAATATTATATGAATTCACGAAGCTCGGAAAAACGATGAGCCTAGAAAAGGAGTATCTCGACATAACCTTCCTCCAGGAAAGCGGATTTGTAAGAAAACGCTGTCCAAAATGCGGAAAGTACTTTTGGACTGCTGGCAATCATGAAATCTGCAACGATCCGCCGTGTGGAAGCTATACGTTCATTGAAAATCCCGTTTTTAAAAGGCCTTTCAGCCTCGATGAAATGCGAGAATACTATCTCAGCTTCTTCGAAAAGAGAGGACATGCGAGAATTGACCGCTATCCAGTTGTTGCGAGGTGGAGGGACGACATATATCTTACAATAGCGTCGATTGCTGACTTTCAGCCGTTTGTAACTTCTGGCGTCATCCCTCCTCCAGCAAACCCCCTTACGATCTCGCAGCCCTGCATAAGAATGGACGATTTGGATAGCGTGGGCAGAACTGGCAGACATCTTACGCTCTTTGAAATGATGGCTCATCATGCGTTCAATTATCCTGGAAAGGAGATTTACTGGAAGAATGAAACTGTAAAGCTTTGCACGGAGTTGCTTGAAGAACTTGGCGTATCGTTGGAGAACATAATCTACAAAGAGGAGCCGTGGGCAGGCGGCGGTAACGCTGGGCCTTGCCTTGAAGCGATAGTTGGTGGGCTTGAGCTTGCAACCCTCGTCTTCATGAACCTCGAAGCATCTCCCGACGGCAACATTGAGATCAAGGGTGAGAGATACAGAAAGATGGACAACTACATTGTAGACACGGGCTACGGCTTGGAGCGTTTTGTATGGGCAAGTCAGGGAACGCCAACTGTTTACGATGCCATATTTCCAGAAGTTCTCGACTTCATTGAAGAGAACAGCGACATCGAGTTCTCCCGGAGAGATAGCGAAGTTAAAAGGATAGTTGCAGAGAGCTCGAAGCTCGCGGGAGTTATGGGCTCTTTGAGGGGCAAAGCTCTTGAAGAGTTCAGAGTTAATGCAGCAAAACAGCTCGGCATATCTGTCGATGAGCTTGTAAGCATCGCTTCTCCACTCGAAAAGGTATATGCTTTAGCGGATCACACGAGGGCAATCCTTTTTATGCTTGGCGATGGCCTCATACCTTCGAACGCTGGCGGGGGCTATTTAGCTAGGCTAATGATCAGGCGGAGCTTGAGAATTTGTGAAGAATTAAGTTTCTCTGCTACGCTTTTCGACCTCATCGAGCTTCACAGAAAGCTACTCAGAGCTTTTACATTTGAAATTCCCATGGAAACAATCCAGGAAATCCTTGAATTAGAAGTAAAGAGATACAGAGCAACGATAAACAAAGGCGTTAGAATGGTTGAAAGAATAGTTGCGAAGAAGAAGAAAGTGGAGAAGAGCGATTTGGTAGAGTTCTACGACTCTCATGGCATTCCTGCCGAACTTGCCGTAAAGATTGCTGAAGAAAAAGGCGTTGAAGTTGAAATGCCGGAGGATTTCTACGCAGAGCTTGCGTCGAGGCACGTTAAGGCAGAGAAAAGGGAGGAAGAGAGGAAACTGAGAAATTCATATCCACCAACGGAAAAGCTGTACTACGATTCAAAGCTCCTCGAGTTTGAGGCTAAAGTTGTAGGTGTTGAAGGCGATTACGTTATACTCGATAGAACTGCCTTTTATCCTGAAAGTGGAGGTCAGGATAACGATACAGGTTATCTCGTGCTTAACTCTAAAAAAGTTCCGGTTATAGATGTTTTCGATGAAAATGGCGTTGTCGTTCATAAAGTGAAAGATTCAAAGGCTTTAAAAGCTGGAGACAGGGTTAGGGGCGTTGTAGACAGAGAACGCCGCTTTAGGCACATGAGGCACCACTCAGCAACACACCTACTGCTTTATGCAATCCAGCAAGTTTTGGGCAAGCATGCATGGCAGAGCGGTGCAAGGAAGGAGTGGGGAAAAGCAAGACTTGACGTTACGCACTATAAACGCCCAAGCGAGGAGGAAATTTACGAAATAGAGAGGATAGC
>QMZF01000076.1 GCA_003663055.1 Archaeoglobales archaeon
TATGTATGGTTTTATATATGGGCTTATGCTTTCTGGAGTAAGCAAGTCAACCTTTCTACCTAAAAGCTCTTCAAGAAAAAAAGCGAGATTTATGAAGTTGTCAAAGTTTTTCTTTCCCCCCTCAAACTCAACGATGATGTCAATATCGCTTTCTTCCTTTTCTTCACCTCTTACAAACGAACCAAAAATCTCTATTCTCTTGACCTCAAAACTTCTTATCTTTTCCTTGTTCTCCCTTATCTTCTTTAGAATTTCTTCTTTTTTCATATTTCCATCTCTTTAAGCCTTATTTCCCCACTCATTAATTTATGTAGCATCGTTTTAAATAGCTCTTTTAAAACCTGCTTTCTTTTCTTCCTTATTAGCTACTTGACTCCAATATATCGGTGTTTGAGTGGGCGGTGTCAACCTAATACCTCCAGTAGTTATAGAATGCCATAAAACTCTCAATCCAACTCTGTACAGAATCAAAAGAACTCCTGAACGGAAATCTTTTCCAAGCTCCTTTTCGAGTCGTCGCTTGTAATCTATGGGTCTCCACTCTTCTATGTTGACGTGCTTGCATTGCTGCTACTTATACTGTAACTTTGTCCCCTGCTTTGTACTCCAAAAAAGAATGCGCGGGCCGGGATTTGAACCCGGGCTAACGGCTCGGAAAGCCGTTGTCCTACCGCTAGACTACCCGCGCCCTCAAAAGATTGGCAGGGAGTCTATGTATTTATTGTTTTTGGAGAGTCAAGAACTTCGAAAAATTATTTTGTTGGTGCCGGTTTTGCACGTCACATGAAGGTGGCTTGGGATGCAAGCCACGGTGAGTTCACAATAGAAGATTACTACTACTTCTCAAAGCTTAAGAAGTTCGCTCAAGATGAGGGTGTAGAGATTGAAGAAGTAAAGAACTTCTCTAAGCTTGCAGAATACGATATCATTGTGTTCAATTACCCTGAAATAAGGTTCAGGAGGTGGGAGATCAGCAGAATAAGGTTGTGGCTTAGGAAAGGGAAGCGAATTATCTTAACAGCCTACTACGCAAACATCGATGGTGTCGCTGAGAACGTCAACAGAATTCTTAGAAGTGTCAGCAGCATGAAGGTAAACTACGACGTCATAAAGGACGAGTTTAACAACTATGGTGATGAGATGTTCCCTCTTGCCTACCATAACGGACTCAACCTTGTAATGCCGTGTTCAGCTTCGGTAAGCGGTGGCAACCCTATTGTTACGGGCAAAGGTGTCTTTGGAGCAAAGGAGAACAGCTTGATTTGTCTCGGTACGTGTGTTTTTTGGGATAACTACTCGATAGAGCTTGCAGATAATAGAGATTTCTCGCTGAGTCTGCTTAGAGGAGAAGTTTGATCAGTTTAAAGTTTTAGAGAATTATGTTCTGCTTGTATCCGCAGTTCGGACACTTATCGCTATCGAGCTCATTTTTCACGATGTAAAAGCCCTCTCTGTCTATCAGCTTGGTTCCGCAGTTGGGGCAATACGTATCCTCGTACTCGTGCCCCCAGACATTACCGATGTAAACGTACTCCAGTCCAACCTCTTTTGCTACCCTTACGGCCATCTCCAATGTATACAGGGGCGTTGGTGGCTTGTCGGTCATTTGAAAGTCTGGATGGAATCGCGAGAAGTGCACCGGTATTCTTTTGTCTAGATCTCTGACCCACTCGGCAAAGCTTTTTATCTCCTCCTCGCTATCGTTCTCGCCTGGAATTATCAAGTAGGTTATTTCGATAAAGATCCCCTTCTTGTACATGTATTTAACAGTCTCGAGGACCCTTTCAAGCTTCGCCTTGCATATCTTCTTGTAAAACCCTTCACTAAACGCCTTGACGTCAATGTTTGCAGCATCGATATTCAGCTGGTCTATGGCTTCCTTACTTACATAGCCGTTCGTTACGTAAACGACGTAGTAATCTCCGCGCTTTTTCACCTCCCTGCTGGCATCAAGTGCAAACTCATGCCAGATGCTTGGTTCATTGTACGTCCACGCAACCCCATCGGCGTTTCTCTCTTCAACCATGTCCGCAACTTCCTTGGGAGTAAGCTCTCTCAAGTAAGGATACGTTAGATCGGCAAAGGATATCGAGTAATTCTGGCAGTGGAGACAGCGGAAGTTGCAGCTGATACCTCCAAAAGAGAGAACACTTGTTCCCGGCTTAAAGTTGTGAAAGGGTTTCTTCTCGATTGGGTCGAGAGCAATGGATGATACCATGCCATAATTATACACCATCAGCTTTCCGTTTTCGTTTTTTCTAACCCTACAAATCCCCCATTTGTCTTGTTTAAGCTTGCAGTAGTGGTTGCAGGTTTTGCATTGTACGTTTCCGTTAAGCTTTTCGTAGAGATAAGATTCAACTATCATCCTTGTTGTTTTGTCCTTCACAAGATTTAACAGTTCTCCTTACGTCATTCTGTAAGGTAAAACTAATTCCTCAACAGCTCGTACACCTTGGCCATAACTTGGCTGTGAAAGCTTGCATCCCTTTTGAATCCTTTCACGATATCGGTATGGTAAAGCCCCATCTCTACGCAGACGGCAAGAATTGAAGCCATGTTGGTTATAATCCCGGAAAGGAACACGTTTTCTGCAATGCTGTCGAGAAAGCGACCGTAGCTCCTACCAACCTCAATGGCATTTGCACACTTCAGGGAGCAGGGGTAGAAGTTCGTTGCAAAGAGTGAGTAGCTCTCTTCAGGTAGCCCGTTGGGGCTGAGTTTGCCTTTAATGACATCTACAGTAATTTTTGCAAGCCCACATTCGATAAACTCCTCCGCGATAACTTTTTCAGGAGAAGGAACGTTCTTCCCCTCTGCTCTCTCTTTTTTCAGCTTTACAAAAGAGGAAACGCAGCACTCTGGGTATCCGAGGAGCAACCCTTCGATCTCGTTTACCTTAGAAATCTTCCTCGCATCTGCTTTTTTTATTGCTGACAGTTCTGCATTTCTCATCTTTTGTAGCATTTTCAAAACGGCTTTTTCCCTCTCTTGCCTAACGATGTAAAACTGCATTTCAGGAGCGAAAATCAAACTTTGCGAGCTTATAATTCTGTTTAAGAGGAAGCAGAAAGGTATGGCTGTTAGTTCAACTAATGTGTTGAGTTGCTTTGGTGTTCTAAATTTCACTTCTTCGCGAGCCCACCTCTCCAATCTTTCTACGTAGCCGTAGAGCTCTTTTAGGCTGTAGTGTCCGTTCAAATAACCTGAAACGAGCCTTGATAGAGGAAATTGCACACCAGCGGATATCTCCGGAAATGGGTTGTACATAACGCAATCTGTAAGATTTGCAGCTATTCTTCCGGCCTCAAAAATTAGGGGAATAGTTAAAGCTCTCATCACTTTACTTGCTCAGGAGCTAGCTCAATAAGTATCCTGTGGACGGTTATAACTCCTACAGGCTTGCCAGAATCTGTAACCACAAGAATTCTGACTCCTTGATCCCTCATTATCCGTAGAGCTTCTCTTATTTTGGTGGTTTTCTCAACAAAGACAACTTTGGGAAGCATGACATCCCTTACCGGTTTATCGAGCATATCGTTTGCCAGCGCCTTAGCTAGTTGTACGAGGCCGAAAAGACCGATGTACTTACCGTTTTCAACGACCGGAGCGCTGTGAATGTTGTACTTTGCAAGAACTTTTGCAGCATCTCTAACTTTATCGTCAGCGCCTACAGTTATGATAGGCGAGGACATGTGCTCTCCCACTCTGTCCTTAGGAAGAGCAAATATCTTTTCGATCTCTATTACTATTGAGTTGGTCGTGTCATCCCTTCCCGTTACCCTCCCCCAAACCATCAATTCGTTTACAGGCGTAGGCCCAATTATCACCCTATCTCCGGGATTAATCTTTCTTATATCTCCAAGAACTCTAACTCTCGCGCCACAAACTGTAGGGTGGCTAAGGGAGGGAAGGGAGATTTCTTCTGCGCTTGCATCTATCGTTTCCCCATTTACGACTATAGGAACCCTAACCGCTTCCTCCGGTTTGGTTATTGCGAGGAGCTCGTAAGCCCTTGCCGTAGGCCTGTAACCCCCCTTCGGCCCGGGGACACCCTCAACAAGCCCTAATGCTCTTAAAGCCTGCATTTGGTTTCTTACTGTTCCGGGATTTCTGTTTATCAATTCGGCAATTTCCTCACCTTTTATCGACGAACCGCTCTTCCTCTTGTAGAGGGTGATCAAAGCATAAAGTATATCCTTCTGAATTTGAGTGAGCTCAAGCATACTTATCCTCCTTTTAGGAAAATCCTAAATTGAGCAACTATAAATATTTTCCCATGCTATCTCAATGGTTAAAAATTCTCTTAAATCAATTTAAGCTTTGTTTAAATTCCAGCAAACTTTTTTATAGATGCCATCCTTTGCCCTTTGATGGAATTTGAACCACGAAAGCTGCCAACTGTATTAACAGCAGATGAACTCCTCGATAAAGCATTTGGAAGGGCTTCAAAGGTAACGGGAAGGAGTAGAAGGGAGAAAACTCTTAATAAGCTCGCAACAGTTTCGAACGTACTATCCGACTACTTTAAAAAGATTATCTCAGCTCATCCAAGCTATTCTACTCTTCCCGACTTTTACAGGGAGATGGTGGACATAGTAGTTGGTCTAGCAACCCTCAGAAAGAGTCTCGCTGCATTGAAGTGGGCCGATGGAATGATACAAAAAATAATTAGCAAGAGTGTTAGGGAAGTTAAGGGTGGAAAAGAGCCTGATAAAGTTTTAAAAGCTGCTTACGGAAGAATAGCATCTGTTGTAAAGCAGATAGACGACGAACTTCGCTTTTTGAACGAAGCTAAGCGGAAAATGCAAACAATCCCCATTTTTGGCGACGAACCCGTGGTTGTTGTAGCTGGCTATCCTAACGTCGGCAAGTCGAGCTTCGTTGCAAGGATTTCAACGGTTAAACCAGAAATAGCAACGTATCCCTTCACAACCAGGGAGGTATACGTCGGGATTGCTGAATTGGACGGGAGGGTGCAGGTTGTTGATACTCCTGGTCTCCTCGATAGGCCAATTCACAAGCGAAATCCGATAGAGAGGAGAGCGATACTCTGCCTTAAACATCTTGCGGACTGCATTCTCTTCATAATAGATCCAACGGAAACTTGTGGCTATACGCTCGAAAGCCAGCTATCGCTGCTCGAAGAAGTAAAAATCCTCGGAAAACCAGTGATTGCTGCATACAGCAAGGCTGACATGCACTCTAAGCGAGATCTGCCTGCTTTTTCGAGTGTTACTGGAGAGGGCATCGATGACGTGCTGGAACTAATTAAAGAAGTTATTTCAAAGAAGCTGGGAGATAAAGTAGGCGGCAATCGTGGGGATGTTGAGGAAAGGCAAACCAGCGTGCGGTCTTCCTACCATCCTGAGAAGAACAGCAAGGCCAAAAAGACCGCCGAAGAGGCTCATTAGGGCTGAGAGCTTTATGAAGCCTATGTAAGGCGAGGCTGAGAAGCACTGAGCTGACACGACAAGTATGTTGGGTACGACGATATCTCCCACGCCGATGTAAACGGCCTTTTTTTCTCCTTTCTCCCCCTCAATCCCCTCAAAGCTGAAGTCCTTGGTTAGAGGTATGACGAACAACATGGGCAGCTTTAGCTTCGTAACAGATTCTGCGAGGCTTATCATGTGTTTAGTTTTGTAAACAGAAACGGCATCGTATGCAGCGAGTACGGCAAGAAGGACGATAGCTGGAGTAGGTTCTAAGCTTATCCCAAATATTGAGATTATTCCAATAGAAAGGAGGAGTGCCGAGATATCGATTATTATCCAGTTTGGCTTTTTTATCAGAAGAGCAAGTATAAATACGGCAGGAATCGCAGAAAAAACTCCGGCAAAGGGATAAAAAACGTAGTAGATGGATACGAATATTAAAACATACATTATCAACTTGAGTACGGATTTGAACCTCGAAAGGATGAGTATAA
>QMZF01000077.1 GCA_003663055.1 Archaeoglobales archaeon
CCCTCGAAAAGTATCTATATGGCGACGGTGATTACGCAAATGTTGACCTCGTGATAAGGACTGGCGGAGAACAAAGACTTTCAAACTTCCTACCATGGCAAACTGCCAATAGCGTTGCCTACTTCTGCGACGTATACTGGCCAGAGTTCAGGAAAATCGACCTGCTTAGAGCAATAAGAGCTTGGCAGCAAAAAAGGCGGGCAGTAAAGGTAAAGCGGTAAAAAATAAAGAAACCCGTAGTAGAGGTGACAGGACATGACGTCCAAACTTGAGTATGAGTTCAAAAGGAAACTTGAGGAGCTGGAGAAACTCAAGGGTAGAGGAACCGAGCTTATTACCCTTTACATTCCTCCAGATAAGAATATAGCCGATGTAGCTTCGCAGTTGAGAAGTGAGCTCAGCCAGGCTTCAAACATCAAGTCAAAGCAGACGAGGACGAACGTTATGGCTGGACTTGAAGCGATACTGCAACGACTGAAGTACTTCAAAAAACCACCCGAACACGGAATGGTAATCATAAGTGGAGTAGTTGAAGTCAATGGCAAGCAAAAGCACATAACCGAGATAATAGAGCCCCCAGAACCTGTACCGCTCTACAAATACCACTGTGATTCCACATTCTACCTCGAACCACTAAAGGAGATGCTGAAGGAAAAGAAGCTCTATGGACTAATAGTCATAGACAGAAGGGAGGCTACAGTAGGCATATTGAAGGGTAAGAGGATAGAGGCTCTGAATTACACAACTTCGATGGTTCCAGGCAAGCATAGGCAAGGTGGGCAGAGTAGCGTGAGGTTTGAGAGGCTGAGGGAAATAGCGATCCACGAATTCTACAAGAAAGTTGGAGAAAAGGCAAGCGAAGCTTTGCTTCCATACAAGGATGAACTTCTCGGAATACTCATAGGTGGGCCGTCCCCAACAAAGGAAGAGTTTTACGAGGGAGAGTACCTCCACCACGAGCTGCAGAGGAAGATTATAGGACTTTTCGATGTCAGTTACACTGATGAAAGCGGGTTATATGAACTAGTTGAAAAGGCCGAAGACGTACTGCAAGAGCTCGATTTGATGAAGGAAAAGAGACTGATGAATCGCTTCCTTAAAGAGGTTGCAAGAGATGGGCTTGCAGCATATGGTGAGGAAGAAGTGAGGAGATACATAGCCCTCGGAGCCGTCGATACGTTGTTGTTGAGTGAAGACCTAAGACTTGAGAGAGTTAAGTATCGCTGCTCCGTGTGCGGAAAAGAGAAAGAGGAGACTGTAAAAGAGAGTGTATCCAGCCCACCAATCTGTGAGAGGGATGGCATAGCGATGGAAGAGGTGGAAAGGAGAGATATAGTACTGGAGCTTTCAGAACTTGCGGAATCCATGGGAGCTAAGGTTGAGTTTCTGTCAACTGAATCGGAAGAGGGAGCCATGCTTTACAACGCTTTTGGTGGTATAGCTGCTATACTGAGGTTCAGGCCTGATTAACTGAATGTATACTAAAAAAGCTATTCAGTAACTTTTCTTTAACTTCTCTAACATTGCAAAATACTTGAAATCTTTTCGTCAGTGTCTGACTATTTTCTTTGAGCATCTGAGCCAATATAAATTGACCTAAGCGATGTTTGACAATGAATAAATACGGAGCTCCCACTTTCTATTACTCTCCGATTTCGGCGTATTTGTTTTTTTATTTTTCTTTTAAGAAGGGGGATTGCCGAAAACAAACTACATATCTACTGACCTCTGAGGTTTCCTTTTCCATCAATCTTCACCATCTGATTCCACAGTTCTTTACGCTCGAGACAGCCATACTCGTTTCAATTTTACCACAACAACCAAAAACCCAAATACTTATCTAAGCCATTAAGCGTGGTGGTCTTATGGACAAGATTGCCGAATTAACCGAGCAAATAGTAAAGCGCTTCAAGGATTCTGGCTTTGATGTCGACCCAAAAGAAGTTTCAAAGCGTCTGAATCTTCTTATTCACGAGTTCAAGGTTCCTGAGAGCGAAGCTGTAAGAACGGTCACAAACTATCTGATGAAAGAGCTTGAAATAAGCAGAGAACAGCTTGTTGCTGAAAGTCCCCTCGTCAAAGTATCGGACATTACTTCGCCAGGCAGGTGGGTAAGTCTCAAAGCAAAGGTCGTTCAGCTCTGGGATGCTACAAGTCCAAATGTATCGCAGGTTGGGCTTATAGGCGACGAAACAGGTATAATAAAGTTCGTTATATGGACCAAGGCAGGAAAAGGAGAAGTGGAGGAGGGAAAGAGCTACTTATTCAGGAACGTTGTCACGGACAGTTTTGCCGGGAGGATGCAGGTTAATATCAATAGGAGTAGTCAGATAGTTGAGATTGATGAGGACATACAACTCCCACCAAGAGAACTAGAAGTTGTTGGAGCGCTTGTAGCGATACAGCAGAACAGCGGATTAATAAGGCGATGCAAGCTCTGCAACCGAACAATGACTAAGGAAGTCTGCCCAGTTCACGGCAAAACCGAAGGATACGACGATTTGAGGATAAAGGGAGTGATTGACGACGGAGAGAACTTCTACGAAGTTATACTTAACGAAGACAACATAAGAGAATTAACTGGTATCGGGTTGAAGGAAGCAAGAAAAATGGCTGAAGAGAGGCTCGACAGAAATGCAGTTCTTACGGAACTGAAAAACAGCCTATTGGGCAGGTACTTCAGAGTTGTAGGAACGAGGGGAGAGCGCTACCTAATAGTCAGGGAAGTAGAGTTTCTCAAGCAGGACATCAGAGAATTGGCGGGTGAGTTGCTGTGAATAGAATAGGGAGAAGAGAGGTTGCTAGAAGGATCTTCGCCTACGAGTTTAACCGTTCAACCCACAAAATAGAGAGCAAGGAAGAAAAGTCACCAATCTACGTTTTAACGCCAACAGGTATGCGGTGCAACAGGGTATTCGTTGTTGGAGTCTTGCTGGATAAGGAGGAAACAAGGCCTGATACAAACTTCTGGAGGATAAGAGTTAGCGACCCTACAGGCGTGTTCATAGGCTATGTTGGCAGATTTCAACCAGATGCCCTTGAAACATTGCTTGAAGTTGAGCCCCCTGAACTCATTGCAGTAGTTGCAAAAGTTAGACACTTTGAGGGCGAAACGAGAAGCTTTGCGTCCCTTCGCCCCGAAAGCATAGCTGTCGTTGACAGCGACGTAAGGGATTATTGGGTTTACGAGACTGCAAAGCTGACTCTCAATAGGATAAAAGCTATGGAGAAAAAGAGCAGTGAAGATGCTATTCTTGCATGGCAGATATACAACCCAGACCTTGAGGAATATAGGAGCATAGTAAAGCAAGCTCTAACGACAATTTTAGAGCCCGTTGTTAAAGTGAGAGAGGGGAGAGAAGCGGAAGAAATAGAAGAAGGTGAAGAACCTGAAGAGTTAGAGGAGCTAGAGGAGGAAATATTCGAGTTTGAGGAAGAAGAGTGGGATTTATCCGACATACTTGGTGAATGAAATGCGGAGATCCAAAAGCGAGCTTGAGGCTACCAGACTATCGAAAATTTCCACTTCAATGATAAGGAGGATGTTCGAAGTTGTGCAGGAGGCGAAGAAGCGGGGCATAGACATAATAAACCTGTCGATAGGCGAACCGGACTTCGATACGCATCCAGAGATAGTGGAGAAAGCGTGCGAGGCGATGCGGAAGGGCTACACCCACTACACGTCCAACTTTGGAATAGAGGAGCTAAGGGATGCGATTGCAGAAAAGTATGGAGTTGATGCGAGAAATGTTATGGTTACGACTGGAGCTAGCGAGGCATTGCTTAACGCAAGCTTTGCTTTCATCGAGCGTGGCAGCAAGGTTGTTATCCCCTCGCCAAACTTCCTTTCGTACTTCAGCTATGCAAAGATGTGCGAGGGCAAAATAGTCCAATTCAAGACACATCCGAGCTTTGAGATTGACTTAAACGCCTTCAACGAGATAATGGATAAAGACGTGTCCATCGTTTTTCTCAATTATCCAAACAACCCCACCGGCTTCATTTCAGACGGAAAAACACTTAAAGCCGTTGCAGAAATATCTCAGGACTGCGGAGCTGTCGTTGTAAGCGATGAGATATACGATACAATCTACTACGATAAAAAGCCTGAAAGTCTCGCTGGATTGGAGAACGTCGTTGTCGTTAATGGATTTTCAAAGAGTCTCGCCATGACGGGCTGGAGGATTGGTTTTGTGATCGCAGACAATGCTTTGCTCGACTCCATGCTCAAGGTACATCAGGTAAATGGAGTCTGTGCTCCGGCATTTGCTCAAAAAGCCGTTGCAGACATCCTCACAAGCGGGAAAGCTGAAGAGATAGTTGCGGAAATGGTAAAGGAGTTCAGAGTTAGAAGGGATTTCGTTTACAATGAACTCAAAAAGATGGGGTTCGAAGCCGTAAAGCCTGAAGGGGCGTTCTATATATTCCCCAAAGTACCAATGAACTGCGTTGAATTTGCAGAAAAGCTCGTGGAGCACGGTGTGGCTGTTACGCCTGGCATTCCGTTTGGAGACTGGAACGAGAACTACATCAGGATATCCTACGCTACCTCTATGGAGAACCTGCGTAAGGCGATGGAGAGAATTAGAGGCTTTGTTGAGAGCATCGAGTAGTTCATTTGCTCATTTACAATTTCCACAGGCTTTTTTCAGAAGGTAGCGGACAAACCTATACACGGTTGAGCGGTGGAGAATTGCGATTTGTTCTCATTAGCTTTGGTTCAGAGGTCGAAGGCTTGCCCCATACTCTTTTGAGTTGCAAAAAAGGGATTGCAGTGGTGATGAGCGAGCACGATCCCAACTTGGCCTCGATATTCTCAGATAATCAGATAAGGCCCTGTTCGCAATTCCTGCATTGAAGATTACTCCATCTTTGATTGCATATCTCTCGTGTAAACGGAAATGATGTCTTCGTCACCATTCCATCTTATCACTGAATTAAAAATCATTAGATCAATCAATCCTGTTTTTTAGCGAAAGCCTCTGCGAACGTTCTTGATTTGATTCCTCTTCCAGCCGTTGAGGGTGACAATTCAGAGTTTCATTGAGTTCCTTATGCCTTGCAACTCTTCAATGAGCTTTTCAAGTTCTTCCATATAAAAGTTAACCCCACAGTAAACCTCAATAACTCCTCAGATGAAACAAAGTACGTGCCCTTCGATCCTGCAAAAAAGCACATCCTTGAATCTGAAGGATACAGGAAGATCCTGCCAGTTGAGCCATTGATCAGTATCATTTCCGAGATGGAAGTGGAAAAAGATGTTGCAGTTGATGTTGGGGCAGGAACGGGGCACTTTACAATCCCGTTGGCTAGGATTTTCAGGAAGGTTTATGCCATTGAGATAAGCACGGAGATGGCTGAATACCTGCATAAAAAAGCCCATGATATGGGAGTGAATAATATCGGCGTTATAGTGATGGAAAAACCTCCAGAACTTGAAAAAGCTGATTTCATTTTGTTTGCAAACGTTCTTCACGAAATGGATAATCCAGAGGAATACATAGAGTGGGCCTCAAAGATTGGTAACGTCGTAGCGGTCATAGACTGGGAAGAAGATGCGCCCTTTGGCCCTCCGGCAGATGAGCGAATACCTGAAGGGGAAATGATTGAAGTGCTCGGGAAGTGGTTTAATGTCGAAAGAAGAGATGTATACAGATACCACTACTTCCTGCTCGGGAAACGCTCTCGTTAGTGCATGCCTTCTCGGCGTAAATTGCAGGTATGATGCAGGTTCTGTTTTAAATAAAAGCGTTTTCAGGTTTTTAGAAGAAAATAAACTTAATCCTATCCCTGTGTGCCCCGAGCAGTTAGCAGGTTTCCCAACACCGAGAAAGAAGTGCGAGATAAGAGATGGGGATGGCTTTGATGTAATTGATGGAAGAGCGAAGGTTTACACGGAGGATGGGGAAGATGTAACAGAACTTTTC
>QMZF01000078.1 GCA_003663055.1 Archaeoglobales archaeon
CCCACTTCTACTTCTCGTAATCTTCTCAACCGTTTTTGGAGGAGAAGAAGTAAAATTTCACCTCTACGTTCAAAACCTCGACAACGATTCTCAACTTTCCATAGCTTTTATTGAGGCTCTAAACTCCACGCGAGCGTTCGAGATTGAAGTCGTAAATAAAACCAATTTAGCAGACTTGATCAAGCCGTTTTCTCATCCCAGACTACTCGTTATTCCACCCGGCTTTCACGCATCGGCGATAAACTCAACGGTCAAAAGTCGAATTTCCGTAATCGTGTCAACGCTTCAGATTGCAAAGAGATATGCAAAAGAGAACAGATCAGAAATAGAAAGGGGAATGAAAGCACTTGAAGAATTCAATCGTTCACTTCCCGAAGAAAAAGCGTGGCTAATTCTGTACGTTGACCGGACAACTCAAAAGCTGCAGTTCGTTCAATTGTGGATAGCGTTACGAGCTCGTTTAACTTCAAACTTCTCAACGCAAGCAAAGCTATCGACGTGAATGTAAGCAACATTGGTACAAAGCTGTACAAACCCGTCGATTACTACCTTCCAGGATACGTATCGGCCTTCATAATACGAACGGGATAATCGGTGTGCTCAACATTACGACGGATTTCAAAAGGAGAGGGATAATAAAGAGGCTCATGGTCACACCTTTGCAGAGATACGAATGGATAGTTGCAAATATCCTTACGCAGTCGCTGCTCGCTGTTGTTCTCACGCTGATAATGTTTTTGGTTGCGAAGCTTGCCTTTAATTCGTCGGCATTTCCAGAAGCGTACAGCTGGCTTTTAATATTTCTCGGAGCTGTCCTGTTTACGGGGATGGGAATGTTTATTTCCGGATTTATCAAAGATGTTGAGGCCGCTTCAGCAATAGGAAATGCAATCGCCTTTCCTATGATGTTTCTGTCGGGTTCTTTCTGGCCGATTGAAATGATGCCCCCGTACATGCAGATTGTTGCAAAACTACTTCCATTAACGTACTTTTCAGAAGGGTTAAGAATTGCGATGGTGTACGGTAGAATTGAGATTTCGGATTTTATTATCGTTTTCGCACTAGCCCTGATTTTCATACTTCTTGGTTCCTTTATGACTCGGTGGGAGGAAGAATAAAATTAATCGGATCGATTTAGCATCTCAACCTGCTGCCAAAGACTCTAATTCGGAACACTAGTAGTTGCGAAGTGCATTCTGCCCGCGAACCCTTAGTGCTACATGGGGAAAATTTACAAATCCTTAACAATGCAAAAAATTTAAAAGACGAAATTCCGATTGTTTTGGACTGCAGGAATGCGGGTGGAGAACATGCTAAAGCTGGTCGAGCTTGTTCTGACCGCTGAAATTTACAACAGATTTAGCGAGCTGAGCGAAGACGATATACCTAAGAAAATCAGGAAACTTTTTTATGGAAAGACTGGAATCTCTCGCCCCCTTGTAGTTAAAGTAGACGTTGCAAAGCAAGTCGGAAACGTAGAGGATATACTAAAACTTCCATTCATCGACGTAAACACATTCACTAAGCAGATAATTGTGACATCGTTCGATGCAGCGGTTAAATGGTTCGCGTCGAAAGGCGATGCAATAGAAATAATTAGAAATAATCCCGTTCTTGCGTACTTCTACCAGAACTACGATTCCCTCAACATCTCCTACGAAGAGGCGAAGAAGAAAAACAAGCCAAGGCACAGCGATAGAGAATGGTTAAAGAGCGTTGTAGCAGAATTGGAAAAGAATCCAGAGACTGCAGAAATGCTTTGCCTAGTTAGATTGTACTCTCCAGAAGATATTAAAGTTGATTTCAGTGATGTAGCGCTTAATGCTGAACAGATGGAAGAAATAAGGAAGATAGAGGTGGCAATGGAGGAAAGAGCTTATCTCAAGCAAATAGGTCTAACGGAGGTCGGAAAGTTACTCTTTATAGGCCCACCAGGAACGGGTAAAACGACAACAGCAAGAGCTTTGAGCAAAAAGCTCTGCGTACCCCTCGTAGAAGTCAAACTATCTATGATAACCAGCCAGTACCTCGGCGAGACTTCTAAGAACATCGAGAAGGTCTTCGAGATCGCGAAAAGGTTGAATCCTTGCATATTATTCATCGACGAGTTCGACTACGTTGCTAAAACAAGAACTAGCGATGAGCATGCAGCGGTAAAGAGAGCTGTTAACACGTTGCTTAAGTCCATAGATGAGATAAATCTCGTCGAAGACGGCGTTATACTGATAGCTGCAACGAACCATCCGAGTCTTCTCGATCCAGCGGTATGGCGAAGGTTCGACAAAATTGTTGAGTTTCCAGAACCTCCGGAGAACGTTAGAAGGAGAATCTTCGAGCTGGCTCTCTCTAAAGTTGAGGGCGATTACGACATCGAAGAGCTAGTTGCGCTCAGCGATGGATTTACAGGGGCTGAAATAAAGCTCGTTGTGAGGGAGGCTGTTCTTAAAGCTCTGCTTAGGGGAGATAAGAGGATATCACAGCAAGACTTACTCAATGCAGTAGAAGAAGTAAAAAGTAGGCTTAACCTTAAAACATCATACTGACATGAGAGTCGTGCTTCTGGGAACAGGCGATAGCCCGGGCACACCAGTAATAGGCTGTCACTGCAAAACGTGTGAGGATGCGAGAAAGTACGGTTGGGAGAGAAAGCGTTTTTCTGTAATGATTCAGAATGATAACAAGGTACTCCTCATCGACACATCTCCAGACATGAGGGCTCAGCTGCTGCATATGAACGTGGAGAGAGTGGATGCGGTTATATGGACCCACTGCCACTACGATCACTTCGCTGGTTTCGGAGATTTTTATAGGGTGCAGAGCAATGTCGTCGTTTACTCATCGCCAGAAGTTCACGAAGACATCGGAAGGTACATGGAGTTCCTGAAGTACAAGCCAGTCGAAATTGAAAGCTATGAACCCTTCGACTTTTTTGGCATGAAGGTAACCCTAGTTGATGTCAACCATCCTCCGCTCCGCAGAGCTCACGGTATCGTTGTGGAATGGAATGGCTATAAAATCGTTATAAGCGGCGATACCAACAAGGATGTTCCGCAGAAAAGCAAAGCTGTAATGATGAATCCCGATTTGTTCATAGTCGAGGCTTTGGCTCCAGAGGGCTACCGCTTCAGGAAGCACATGAACGCAAGCGAGGCTATGCTGCTGGCAAAGGAGATAGGAGCGAAGAAAGTTGTACTTACACACCTCGGCCACTTCTTTCCTCCACATAACATAGCTGTTAAGAAATATCCTCTCGGCCACGACTTTCAGACGTTCTCTTTTGGCGAAGAGGCGAGGCTGGATGAGTTCTTTGGGCCTTGACATTGGTGGAGCAAATTTGAAGTTTTTCTATGATGCAGATAAAAAAGGCGGAGTAGAATACTTTCCAATGTGGAAGAAGGCAAAAAAACTCGAAGAGAAGCTTTGCGAATTTGCCAAAACTTTTAGCCCGGATAAAGTTGGTGTCGTAATCACTGCTGAGCTTTCTGATGTCTTTGCCAGCAAGGCTGAAGGCGTTAAGTTCGTTGAAAAAGCTGTCAGAAAAGCTTTTGGTAACTCAACGATCCACTTTCTCGACGTTGAAGGCAGATTGAGTAAGAAAGCAGAACCACCGCTAGCTTTTGCTGCCAGCAACTGGATAGCATCAACACTATTCCTTGCAAGGAACTTCGAATCGTTCATACTTGCTGACATGGGTTCTACAACGACCGATCTGATACCATTCAAAGGCAAAATCCTTGCGGCTAAAACGGATTACGAGAGGTTGAGGAGGGGAGAGCTGATTTATATCGGAGTTCTCAGAACGCCGGTGTTTCACGTTTTGCCCTTCTTCACGGCCCCCCTTGTCCCAGAATTCTTTGCTATTACAGGCGATGTGTTCGTAGTAACAGGAGACATAAAGCCTGAAGATTATTTATGCGAGACTCCCGATGGGAGAGGGAGAAGCGTTGAAGAGTGCATGCAAAGGCTTGCAAGGCAGCTTTGCTGCGATTTACACGAAGTAGGAGCGGAATTCGTCCGAGGGCTAGCAAAAGAAACAAAAAAATACATTCTGGAGAGAATTAGCAGTGCAATGTTCGAGATTTCGGCAAAATATGGCATAAAAACGGTTATTGGCTGTGGTATCGGAGAGTTCTTACTAGAAGGGGTAGCGAAAAAACTAGACCTTGACTACGTTTCCATTAAAAAGAAGTACGGCGATTGCTCGGTTTATTTTCCAGCCTATGCGATGGCAAGGCTATTGGAATGAGTCGAGGGTTCGGAATGAAGGTCGTAAAGATTGGTGGAAGTGTTGCCTCTCGAATCGAAGGAATTCTAGAGGAGTTGAGCGGTGATGTGCTTATCATTCCTGGTGGATGGATTTTTGCCAACGCAGTTAGGGAATTGGACTCAGAGCGAAAATTGCCCAGCAGTGCGGCACACTGGATGTGTATAGCTGGAATGGAAATGTACGGCTACTACATATCATCTCTTGGTGTAAAAACGACAGAAAAACTTGAACGTGTAAAAGGCATCAAAGTGCTTTTGCCATACTGTATTTTGAAAAAATCGGAACTTCCACAATCCTGGGATGTTACATCCGATAGCATTGCGGTATGGGTTGCTTCGAAGCTCGGCGTTAAAGAAGTCATAAAGATAACCGATGTGGACGGCATTTTTTTGAATGGTAGGTTTATCGAAAAAATACGGGCTTCAGAACTCATTGGCAAGAAAACGTGTGTTGATAGCTTTGCCCCAGAATTGATGGCGAAGTTGGGAATAAACATGTTCGTTTGCAACGGTCTTGTTGAGGGGAGGGTAAAAGATTATATATTGAGAAGTCAAGCGAGAGGCACGCTGATTGAGGGCAGATAGGGGAGGTATGGTTATGGACATACACAGATGCGTATCATGCGGGGCAAATCTCGTAGGAACGAACTACGTTGTGTTTCCCTGTCCAGTATGTGGGGAGATGATCTACAGGTGCAAACGCTGTAGGAAGCTTGCTAATCCATACAAGTGTGAAAACTGCGGCTTTGTTGGGCCTTGAAGGGTGGTATAAATGGGAAACGTAGTGATGAGGCTGAAGGTAATGCCTAGCGATATAGACGTGAACCTAGACGAAATTGCCGATAAAATAAAGGCACTTGATTTAAAAAACGTAGAAATAAGGGACATCGGAATAAAACCAATTGCTTTTGGCCTCAAAGCCCTCGTTATTGCTGCTGTTATGCCCGATGAAGGGAGCATCGGCGACGAACTTGCTGAAAAAATCCAGCAGATCGATGGTGTTGAAAGCGTGGAAATCGAATCGGTTGAACTTCTCTAACCTATGAATCCCATAAAGTTTGTAACTCCACCAATAGCTGCAAACGCGTACCTTCTGAAGGAAGATGGAGTTCTCATCGACGCAGGCGGGGATTCAGCCTTCCTTCTTAAAGCTATTGAGAAGTACTCAAGTTTAAAGGAGATTAAATACGTTTTTCTTACACACTCCCACTTCGACCACGCTAAAGCAGCAGATGTCCTGCAGAGAGCCGGAGTTAAGGTAGTTATGCACTTTATGGAATACGAATTCGCTTCTGCAATCGCTTCCCCACTCTACGCTGTGATTAAACCAGACGTTGTCGTCGAAGGTGGCGAAGTTTTTGAGTTTGAAAATGCAAAGCTTCGAGTTATTCACACTCCCGGCCACACTCCCGGCAGCATATGCCTTTACGAACCCGAAAAGAAGTGGCTTTTTAGCGGCGATACCGTTTTTGCCTACGGAAGCTTTGGAAGGGTTGATTTTCCTGGCGGCAATGCTGCAAGCTTAGTGGAATCTTAAAAGAAGTTATCAGAGCTTGAAGTTAAGAGGCTGTATCCCGGACACGAAGATGTGGTGGAGAACGGAAAGCACGTAAAAAAGGCGTACGAGATAGCAAAGAAAGTTTTGCTTGGTTTGTAAA
>QMZF01000079.1 GCA_003663055.1 Archaeoglobales archaeon
AATTCCGAAGAGGGCCATTTCTGGTGAAGAGGCGAGAACTATCGGAAACGGGCCTATTACTATCACCCCTCCAACTTCTGCGTTTGGTAGATACGAAAGGGCGAGTAAGGCAAATCCGAGGAATATGATTGCAAGGCCAATGAAAACCTTATCCGGACGCATGGCATTTGCTTGTCTTAACTGCTTAAAGATTTGACTGCCAGATTTAATCGTTACGTTTTTCTATAACGTGACCAATCCCAAGTTATGTGCCTCTCAAAGCGTGAAAGAGAATTCATAGAGGACTGGTTATCGTACATTGATGGCAAAATAACCCTTATGCAGTTTGTTGAAAAGTGGAGGAGCGAAGGTAGGGATTGGAAGGTTTACATGCGCGTCTTGAGGCATAGAATTTCAAAGAAGTACGATGCTATGCTGAGGGATTTGCTGCTGATGAAGAGGTTCTTGGATTTGGACAGGCATCCGTGACGTCCATAATCACTTCTTAACGAGTTTCGCAACAAAAAAGCCGGAACATTCGTGCTTGTGAGGGTAAAACCTCCTCGCTTTTCTCATCTCCTGACTGAATTCGATGTTGGCTGCCTCTATTTCCGTTAAGGCTTGATCGCCCCACGGAATGTCTTCGAGCCTAACAGGGAAATTGTCGAGGGCCCACTGAACGACCATCTCGTTCTCTTCAGGCGTTAGAGAGCAGGTGGAGTAAACGAGGGTTCCGCCGGATTTCAGGCTTTTAATTGCCGACTCAATCAAATCGCGCTGTAGGCTAGAGCAGAATTTAATATCCTGCAAACCTCTGTCCGTTTTCCTGCTGGCATCTTTGTGTATGATCCCTTCACCGGTGCACGGAGCGTCCAGCAGGATTTTATCCGGGTTTATTCCGAGATTCGAGAATTTTATGGCGTTCATCTGCACAATTGCAGTGTTGAGGACACCCATTCTGTGGATGTTGTCTACTAAGGCTTGAATCCTTTCCGGATTTGCCTCAATTGCAATAAGAACACCTTTATTTCCCATCAGCTGGGCAAGAAAAGTTGTCTTTCCTCCGGGCGAAGCAGCAAAATCTACAACGAGATCTTTTGGCTTTGGCGAGAGGGCAAGGGGTGGAACGCATGAGGATTTATCCATTACGTAGTAGTATCCCATCAGGTATTCAGGAGTTGCGCCTATTGAGTATGGCTCTCTAACCACTTTGAAGCAGTAAGGAACTTCCGTCTTTTCCAGCACGAAGTTTCTCGCCTCCATTCTCTCAAGGAGCTCTTTTTCGTCTATTTTTAACGTGTTAACCCTTATGTACTTCGGTACACCTTTCTCCATCGCCTCAAGCAGCTTTAGCGTTTCATCGCCGAATAGAGCAAGCCATCTCCTTATTATGAACTCGTCGTAACCGTACTTCTTCGCAAGACACTTCGACGTGTCCGTTGAAGGAAAATCCAGCACTTTCATCCTTTTACTTGCTTTTCTCACTTTTTTCTGTCGAAGAACGGATTTTTGCCCAAGCTGGCGAGAGGTATTCCCATGACCACATCTGCCTTCGCAATTCCGAGCTTCCTTGCAATCGTCCCGATTCTATACATGATGCGGTTGTCAACGTTTATGAGTGAGGCGAGCTTTACCGCTGAGCCTATCGCAATTCCTAAATCGAGGAGCTTGAAGACGCAGTTTGGGCCGACGAAGTCTTTCCCCTGCTTTCTACCAGCGGATTCAAACTCGTCACAGCTTGCATATCCGCAAGCTCCGCAGTTCAGCTTTAACGGCTTCCCACCGTTGACTCCAATCAGAAGGATGCCCAAAGCCTTCTTCACACTTTCTCCATCTCTAACAAAGCCCTCCATTCCTCTTTCTTGGCCGAAGTCTATCATGGCTTTTGCAAGCTTTTCCTTGTCTTCTCCGTCAACGTAGATTATTTCAACATCGTCCTCGCCTTTGGATTTGGGAGCTGTCCTTGCGGAAATCGACATTAAATATGCAGCTATCCTCACCGCATCCTCCCTGAAGTCCTCCTCCCTTACGATCATGGCCTGAAGTACGCTCAGTGATTTAAATCTGTTATTCTATCTTTTTTATTCATTTTTAAAAAGCTCCAAGAACAAAGGCTGCAAGACCTACAGCAAGAGCAAGCAAGCTCTGTTTTCTGTAAGTTCTTATGTCTTCTCTTCTTACCTCTTTAAAGAGCTTCCAGGATATGGATAGCAGCACAATATCCGTGAAGATTACGGGCAGGATGTACTTTAAATCCATGAACTCAGGAATCAGGAGGGGCGGAAGAACGCTGAGTAATACGGCTACAAAGAAAAGGATGGCTGAAATTTTTGCGGCAGTTCTGACACCTCTCGTTCTGGCAATCGTCTTTACGTTCCTCAAAGCATCTCCCTCGACGTCTTCAATGCCCTTCATAACCTCTCTGCCAACTCCGGAAAGAAATGCTATGAATGCAAGCAGAGCTGAGGACTCCACTATTTTGCCTGTAGCGACAACGCTGCCGAAGATGAAGGGGACAGCCATTGAAAGGGCGATGTAAACGTTTCCCGCAAGGCCGAACTCCTTAAGCTTTACGTCATAGGCATAGCCAAGCAGGGTGATAATCAAAGCGAGCAAGAAAACTTCGATGTTTATGAGGAAAGCTGCAATGAAGCCAAGTGGAGCGAGGATCGCAAACGACAGGAGGGCATGCTCCTTCTTTAACTCACCTCTAACAAGTGGCCTGTCGAAACGCCTGTTTGCAACGTCAACCTCGTAATCGTAGTAGTCGTTTAGGGCGAAGGCCGAGGCTTGGAGAAAGCATGCGGTTAATACTCCAAGGATCGCATTTTGAAGGGAAAAATCCAGGCCGGCAGAAACGACCATGCCTGCCAGAACGCCAGCAGAGTACATCAAACCGTGCTCAAAGCGTAGCAGTTGCCAGACAGCTTTGATCTTCATGGCACAGTCTCAACGAACGCGTTAATACCTTTCTCGTATATCACATTTCCTACGATTATCACGTCCGCCCACTTGAGCATAGTTCTTGCTTTCTCTCCTGAGTCTATGCCTCCTCCATATATCAGTACGGCTTCGTCAAGAACTCCCTTAACCTCCTTGACAACTCTTGGATCGCCGAAGGTTCCGCTGTACTCTATGTATATCGCAGGAAGCTTCAGCATCTTCTCCCCCACAACCGCATAACTAGCTGCTTGTTTAGCGTTGATATCGCAAATAGCCTTGGTAACTCTTGCAACCGCTGAACTGGGGTTGAGAACTATATAACCCTCAAAGAGTACTTCCTCTATTTTTTCCTTAAACCCGTCGAGTTTTTCGTAGTTTATCTCAACCCACTTTGCATGTTTGCCCGTAATCCACTCCCCGTCCTTCGCGTTCAGGACTATGGGGACGTAAAGGTAATCGGCATCGTAAAAAACTGCATCCGGCGAGGAGGGCTCAAGAATCGTGGGAAGGCCGTAATCCTTAACGGCTTTGAAAAGTTCGATTGCTTTCTCGTACGTAACGTTCTGCGTACCGGAAATCATAACGGCATCAGTCCCGCTTTCTGCAACTGCCTTTATCAACCAGTCAGGATTATCCCTATCGGGATCGAGCTTTGCTATGTGCCTCCACTTCCTCAACTCTCTGACTGCTTTCATAAAAATCGTGGAAAAGGCTTTTCGTGGATTGAAAAGGGTTTCGGTGATTTATTGATTTTGGTTCAAAAGTCCGTTGGGTATAGGGATGTTGTTTAAACTCGTGCTCTACTTTACTTAAGGATGGAAAGATTAAAACAAGATGGTTGCTGCTATTGTCACGTTAAATAAATTGCTAGTCAACTAATAGTTTTACGGGGGCTATGGAAAAAATCTTAAAAGAGCTCCGAAGTCGAAAGTTCATGAAGCTCATCGTTTGCAGCAAGGCAGACTTAGCATCGCAGAATATAAAGGCCCACCTAATCGAAATGCTCGACGTTGATACAAAAAAAGTTGGAGACTGGATTTTTTATGACGCGGGCAGCGTTGGCATTGTAGAGATTGAAGAAAGGCTCATATACGCTGATTACCTCGATGAGAAGCTGAAAAAGTTCCTGGATTTCGACGAAATTCTCTTCGCTTCGAGACACAGCAGCAAAGACAAGAGAAAGCTCCTCTCCGTCCACGTGTCTGGAAATGTAGACACGGCTGACTTTGGTGGAAAACCGTACTCCTTGGCAAAACCAGCCCCGCAAACGATAAAGAACTACGTTTTGGCGATGAAGGAGAAAGTTAACGAGCTGCCAGACTTCGTGTTCAGTCTTGAAGTTACGCACCACGGACCCTCGGAGATTTCAACACCATCAGCCTTCTACGAGATCGGTTCGACTGAAGAGGAGTGGAAGAATGAAGAAGCTGCAAGGATTGTTGCTGAATCGATGCTTGAAGCGATCGAAGCTGAAAAGAGGGACTGGCCTATTGCAGTTGGCGTTGGCGGAACGCATTACGCTCCTCGCCAGACTGAAATAATTCTCGAAACTTCGATAACTTTTGCCCACAACTTCGCCAAGTACACCTTCAACGGCTTGAACGTAGATTTTCTCGTTAAAGCTGTGGAGATAAGCGAGGCAGAGCTTCTGCTCATGGACGAGAAGTCCGTAACTTCAGCCATCAAAAAGCTTCTTTCTGAAGTAGCCGAAATAACGGGGGTTAGGCTTATAAAATCTAAGAATGCTAAGAAAGAATTTGGCTTGAAAAATGTTTAAAACTTGAAGGTGTTTGAAAATTATTTTCCAGAACTTTGGCAAGATTTAAAAACATCTATTAGTAGGTGGGAGCATGAAGTTTAGGGTTAAGCTGATACCTGTCAGGATGGATCGCTTCTCAGTCATTATGAGTCAGGAGGATGCAGAGGAGATAGGCGTTCTTGTTGGAGATAGAGTCAAGCTGGTTTACGGTAAAAAGTCCGTGATTGCCGATGTTCAGATCGCAACAGGTCTCATCGAGAGGGGAGAAATCGGAATATGCAGGACTGTAACCGATCATCTTGAGATAGGGGATGGAGGGGAGGTCGAGCTCTATCCAGTTTCGAAGCCAATGAGCGTTGAGTTCATAAGGAAGAAAATGGATGGGCATAAGCTTACGAGGGAGGAAATATCCTCTATTATAAAGGACATCGTCAACAACGCTCTGAACGAAATTGAGCTTTCAGCTTTCGTCCTTTCAAATTATTTCCACGGAATGGATTTCGATGAAATTGAATGGGCAACGAGGGCTATGATAGAGACGGGGGAGAAAGTAACGTTTGAGAAGGGGATCGTTGTTGATAAGCACAGCATTGGCGGCGTGCCCGGAAACAAGATCTCCCTTATAGTAGTTCCAATTGTCGCTGCAAGCGGTTTGCTCATTCCTAAGACGGCAAGCAGGGCGATAACTTCTGCGAGCGGAACTGCTGATACAATGGAAGTCCTTGCCAACGTTAACCTTAGCGTTGAAGAGATAAAGGAGATAACCGAGAGGGTTGGAGGCGTTATAGCCTGGGGAGGAGCTACGAACATCGCTCCGGCTGATGACAAAATAATCCGTGTTGAATACCCCCTTTCCATCGATCCTAAGCCACAACTCCTTGCAAGTGTTATGGCAAAGAAAGGAGCGATAGGTGCAAAGCACATAGTAATCGATATTCCAGTTGGAGCCGGCTCTAAGGTTGCCACGGTAGAAAAAGGCAGGGAACTAGCAAACGACTTTGTTGAGCTTGGAAGGAGACTCGGCCTTAACGTCACGTGCGTTTTAACCTACGGTGGTCAGCCCGTTGGCAGAACCGTAGGCCCAGCACTCGAAGCGCAAGAAGCTTTGAAAGCTCTTGAAAATACCAAATCACCTAAGAGTCTCGTGGAGAAAGCTCTTGGAGTTGCCGGAACACTTCTCGAAATGACGGGAATAACGACGAATGGTGTAGAATATGCGAAGCAAATTCT
>QMZF01000080.1 GCA_003663055.1 Archaeoglobales archaeon
CCTCGTTACTGTAGCTATCCCGAACCTCGAGGTCAACGACATAGTCTTTGAAGTTGCAAAGAAGCACAAAACCCTGGTAAATCTCGCAAACGATGCGGATCGAACAGAGGTAGTTGTTCCCTTTGAGGGAGAGGTGGAAGGAATTCGTTTTGCGGTAACGACCGAAGGTAAGAGTGGAGTGGTTGCGAGGAAGGTGAGAGACTCCTTCAAAAAAATGCTCGAAGAAGATGACGAAACCCTCTATTTTTTAAAGGCCATGTACCACCTCAAGAAGTACATGAAGGCAAACAACGTACCCGTTCAGCTTAGAATGAAACTTTACTTTGTTATCGCCGCCAATCCTGAGTTCAGAAAGCTCGTAAGGGAGGAAGACATAGAAGGTGCGAGAAAACTTGCGGAAGAGCTCGTTGAGGATTACGTTTCTGGAAAAAGAAAGATCGACGAAAGTCTGGTAAAAATACGGTTTTGAGGTGCACTTATGCTACCGTTTACGTTTTCGGAAGGCGACATTAAGCTATTAATGGCCATTCAATACAGGCTTCCACTGTGTGAGCAACCTCTTTTGGAGCTCTCACAGCAAGAAGAGCTTAATGAGAAATTCGTGCTTCGAAGAGTAAAGGAATTCAAGAAAGAAGGTATAATAAAGCGCTATGGAGCGAATCTCAACTACAGGGCTTTTTCATCGGAACACAGAGCTGCACTCGTTGGAGCTAGGGTTGAAGAAGGAAGAATAGCCGAAGTTGCGAGGATGATAAACGCTGCAAATCCAAAACATAACTACTGGAGGGATCACGAGTATTCGGTTTGGTTCACGATAAAAGCTAAAAGTAAAGAGGATTTGCTTTCGAAGATAACAAAGCTAATGGAGAAGTGTAGGATTGAAGACTACATAGTTCTGCCTACCAAGAGGATTTACAAAATGGATGTTAAGTACGATCTCGTAAAGGGCGTTTCTTGGAGTGAAAAGGGACTTGAAAAGTTTGACGTGCCGAAAGTGGAGGAGTTGGGCCTTGAAGCATCTATGTTGAGAAAACTCGAGAATCTTGAGGTATGCGAACGCCCCTTCTCGAAGTTTGCAGAAAACGGATATACCGAAGGCGAAATCGTAGACCTGATTGGAGAGCTAATAAAGAAGGGGGTAGTTAGGGACTTCAGCGGAGTTCTGAAAGAAAGGAAAATAGGTTTTGCCGAAAACGGCATGATACTAATGAAAACTGACAACCCAGAGAAGCTAGCTTTTAGGCTTATCAAAGAACTCCCTCAGATTACCCACCTCATCGAAAGAGAAGTCCCCAAGCAATGGCCCTATCCACTTTACTTCATGGTTCATGCAACGCGGAGAGAGCCAATAGAAGAAATTAAGAAAAAGCTTGAAAACGAAGGAATTGAGGCAAGAGTACTTTACAGCAAGGCAGATTTAAAGGAATCCGATTAAACTATGCACCTTCTGCCAATCCGTAATCCCGCTTTCAGTTATCAAAGTTGCCAGATCAGCTGGTATATACTCGAAGGGTTCGACAACTCTCAGTCTTCCAGCTTTGTAGCTGGGAGCCACGACGTAGAAAGGCTTATTGAAGTGTCTTGCAGTAAGTGCAAGGGGCAAAGTTCCAACTTTATTCACGAAGCCATCCTTCGATATGGCGTCTGCTCCGCAAACGACAGCGTTGCATTTCATAACCGCGTATCCCATTTCTGCATCGCAAACGAGTTCAGCTTCAATTTTTTCTTTCAGAAATTTGTATGCATCTACGCCCTCTCCACCGGGCTCTGAGCGTAGGATGAATACCTTTCTAGCCCTATGCAATCCACTTTCTACAATATGGCTTCTACTTATGATTACCACGCTTTTACCCTCAACTATCTCGGCGAGCTTCTTACTAGCATTTTCGTTCATTTCCTCAATTATTTTGCGGACTTCTTTAATTTCGTAGCTTTCTACAAGCTTCATAATGTTCGCGAGCCCAGTCATGCTCGGGTGGGCGTTTGCTATTTCTTTTGCTGCTTCAATTTGACTTTTTCTGTCGAGATTCTCGAGATAGTTCAGCGCTTTTTCGATAATCTTAGAAGAGCCGCTTCTTCTGTCGTCCGTAATGTCTTTTAAGCTTAGTTTCATGGTATCACCATTATTTAATCTTAATTGCTTTTTGACGCCTTTGAGGTCTTCTAACTTTTCTAAACTTTTCTAAACCCGTTGCCACACCGACGCGAAAAGCTACAACTTGAGCAGATTTTGCTGTCAATCACACCCTCCGGTATTACGCTTTTCTTTATGTGTTCGTAGAGTGCATCGAAATATGCTATGCACTGCTTCACGATAAAACGTGAGAATCCAACGTAGATCGTTTTTATAAGTTCATCTCTCTCATTCACAAGAACTAGGATACCGATCCTCTTTCCTTCCATTAGCATGTAGAGGTTGAGCTGAGCAAGGTAGGGGATGAAGAATTGCCTTGGAATGCTGGATTTAACCTCGATTATTGCATCCCTCGTCACGAAGTCCGGTCTGCCGGCAACTATATAGTTTCTGAAGTGTAGCTCTCTGTTCTTCCCCCTTCTAAGTCTGAAGTAGGAAAGTCTCTTTTCGGCCAGTTCCTCAGCTCTTTTACCTCTTTCTACAAACTGAGCATCAAGCTTTGCGGGTATGAAGTACCTGAAATAGCTCCAACGCAGGCAGCGAAGCGCCCAACTCGCAAAGAAGCGCATAGCAACGCATTTCTTTAATATTATTAACTCTTTGGAGTAGAACGAAAGTAATTATGAACATGTAAAGTTGTGGGCCTGCCAAGCCGCAGGACTTCATGCTTTTCAGTCCTGCCGGTTCAGCAGGCCTCTTGATATACAAAGTTCAATAGAAATTTAAAGCTTTTAAAGCTTTTCCCAAACGAGCTTCAAAGAAAAATCTAATCGGGCACATCCAGCCCTATCGTCTTCCTGTATCTAATCCCAGGAAACTTAATTTTCTCGACAGCAGAATACGCCTTTGCCCTAGCTTCATCAACGCTTTTACCCCTTCCAACGACGGTGATAACTCTCCCACCGGTAGTCTGGTAGCCGTCAGGCTTTGCTATTCCGTTGGCGTAAAGTATCGCTTCCTTCATCGCCTCCTCAACTCCGTCCATGGGCTGGCTTGTGTAGTGCTCAGCAGGATAACCTGGCTTGAATCCCTCTCTCCCCTTCAAAGCCCCGCTTACAGCGCAGACAGCAACGCAGCAATCGCTGCTAAACTCTACGTCAACTTCATCAAGTCTTTCCTCTATTACAGCCATAGAGAGTTCGTACATGTCCGTCTTGAGCCTTGGTAGCTTTGCCTGAGCTCCGGGATCGCATTCTCTGACGTTTATCTCTAAAACTTTGGGAATCAGCTCGCGGTTCTCCTCAACGAGCATGATAACGGGGTACAGTATTCCCTTGAAGGTCTTGCCTTCGAGCTTTCTGAAGTTCTCTACTACGGGCTTTACGACCATTTCCATTATTTTCCCTTCAAGTTCTGGCGTTAATGCCGGATGTGGACTTACTGCCCCCATTCCACCGGTGTTGGGGTTAAAAAGCTTTCCTTCCCTATAAAGCTTCTCAGCATCGCTTTTCGATATGAACTTTTTTGCTGTGCCTATGTAGAACTCCCTCATACCCTCTATGTCATCGCTATCAAAGGCACGCTTGTAGTCCTTCGCATGTCCAAAGGGCTTAACCGTTTTTCCATCACTTATGGCCGTAAAAGCAACTTCAATACCATAGAGCCTCTCTTCTATAACTATCCTATCTCCAGCACTCCCAAACTTCTTTTTCACCATTATTTCGTCAACAGCCTGTAAGGCTTCTTCGGCAGAATCGCATACGTAAACCCCCTTTCCAGCAGCCAGTCCATCAGCCTTGACGACAAGATTTCCTTTTTGTGAAGCATAGTATTCCTTAACGTACTCTCTTGCCTCGCTGACATCATCGAAGTTCCTGTATTCGGGAATTGGCACGCCTATTTTAGCCAGAAAATCCTTTGTCCAGCACTTACTTGCTTCGAGAATCGTCGCCTCCTTTCTTGGCCCTAAAGCAGGAATTCCGTTCTCTTCCAAAGCATCAACGATGCCAAGACTCAGCGGTTCTTCGGGGCCTATAAAAACGAGGTCAACGTCTTCAAGCTTTGCAAATTTTACTATTTCGTCGAGAGCTCTTATCGACGAGATGAACTTCCCATCAAGTTTTGCCTGACTGCATTTTTCAAAGAACTCGCTGCCGGCGTTTCCCGGAGCAACGTAAACCTTCTTTACTTTTTCGCTTCTTGCAAAAGCGTGTGCAATGGCATTTCCTCTTCCACCTGCGTCGACTACAAGAACCTTGACCATGTTCTTCCTTCGGCTACCGTATATAAATCATAGCGTTTATAGCTCAATAATTCATCAATAACCCATTAGCAACCCAATAAGAAAGCAAACAGTAAATGAAAACGCAGGAGTGATCACCCAGCTTGCCATAATCTTCTTAATGAGATGTAATCTGACGGATGCAAGGCCTTTGAGCATTCCTACTCCCGCAACGCTCCCAATTATACAATACGTGGTTGAAACGGGCATACCGAGCAGTGTAAAAGCAAAAACTGTTAGTCCAGCTGCCATTTGTGCAGAAAAACCAGAAAAAGCATCAAGCGGTGTAATTCCCTTGCCAACGGTCTCAACAACCCGCCCGCTTAGCAATACAGCTCCGGCGAAAAGCGATGCAGAGCCGAGTAAAGCCGCAATCGTCGCGTTGAGATGTCCAGAAGAAACAACAGGCCCGAGAGCCGTAGCGAGCTCGTTAGCTCCGGTGTTGTAGGCAATAACAGCTCCGCTGAACAACAACATCATCGAGATTACCCGCTCAGCCAGGAAAAGTGGTACTTTTGAGAGAATTCGCTCTAAAGCTGAGTAAATCAATATTGCAATAAACAGGGCTGTAATGGGGGAAGCTATCCACGAAATAACAATCGACGAAAGTAAATCAAGTTTTGCAGAACCCACAGCAACTCCTGCACCAACGAGACTGCCAACTATCGCCTGATGGCTTGAAACTGGAAAACCCCTCCAGTTCGAGAACACTATAACGAAAGCTGAGGTAAAAAGAGCGGTAGCGATTAAAGCTGTGTTAAGATTGGCCAAACTTCCAACGGTGTACATGACTTTTCGCTGCGTAAGCGCTCCGAACGTTACAAAGATGCCGAGGAGTAAAATTGCCCTCCTGAACGTCAGCACACCAGAACCGATGCTCACACCAAAAGCATTTGAGGTATCGTTGGAGCCTATGCTGAAGGCTATGAGCATTGCTGCAATTGCTGCAAGCATGCTTTACCTCTTTGCTACCTCAAGCTCACGTTCAGGATCTGTATTAGGTCGGCAGCATCTTCAATTATGTCACTAACCTTAACGAGGTTATCAATAAAATCAGACAGTATCTTACCCTCCCAGAAGTTACTAACCTCTTTCTCTATCAGCTTTCTGTAGATTTCGTGTTTAATTGCATCAACCTCCCTTTCTCTAGCCCTGATCTTTATCGTTTTGTCGCTGGGATCGGCTTTACCCCCCAAAGCCTCAAACGCCTCCATTAGGTTCACGCTCATCTTTATGTTCAGATTTGCAACTTTAACACAAAGTTCTCTTACGTCGCTGTCGAGTGATGCGAGTCGAACGTAATCTATAGCCACATCTTCGAGGGTGTCGAGGATTTCATCAACCGTCTCAGCAAGTTTATATAAGGTACCTCGCATCACCGGAAGAAATGCTCCTTCATACAGCTTTAGAGCTATCTCCCTCCTGATAGCATCTCCCGTCTTCTCAAGTTCACAAACCTCGTTAAGCAAACTTTTGTCGTCGGTTTCAATTGCTTTTGCAAATACCTCGCACGACAGCTTTACTGAATTTAGA
>QMZF01000081.1 GCA_003663055.1 Archaeoglobales archaeon
TAGTCAAGCACTCTTCGCTATCAACGTCTAGCAGCCCATACGAAGATTAGCTTCTTCTCAAGCTTTAACTTAGTTTCATCTATTGCTATTAGCCTTCTTGACTTCTTTCTTGGTCGCTTTAGAGCTTTTTTGAGTCTGTGGTAGTAAATCCTAACAGATTCATGGCTTATGGCTTCGAATAGGGATGGATAATCGCTTGTTTTCCTTAAAGAAAGACCAAAGAAGTATAGGAGCTGCTGCTAATATCTTTAATTCTACATTTTTCTTGTTCCTCCAAAAACTTTTGCAGCCTTAACGGTCTACCAATTGGCTTAGTGCGGGTATGTTGTATTTTCTCCATTTATTTTTTGTTGCTATTCTTGACAGCACCTAATCCCCTTAAACAAAGCTTTCTAGACGTGTTGAATGTAATTTCAGAGTTTTGATTGAATTGTGTTATAGGTAGCGATTTTAGAAATTAACTGTAAATGGTAGTGAATTAATCATTAAGATATCAAATTTAAGAAATTTAGGAAGATTTAGGAAAGTTTATATGCGAGTATTTTGACAGTTGACTCGCTTAAGAAGGGAGGTGCAAAAATGCTGGACCTCGGGTGGGCATTCTGGCCGCTGGCCCTCTTTGTATTTACACTGGTAATAGGAATAATCGCACCAATATCTGGAGTCGGCGGCGGAGTGCTGTTCGTGCCACTGACGGTAGCGTTCTTTCCGTTCAACGTGGACTTTATCAGAGGGGCAGGGCTCATCATGGCATTAACGAGTGCACTCTCCTCAGCACCACATCTGATGAAGAAGGGGCTGGCAAATCTGAGGATAATGGCTCCCGTCGTGGTTGTCTCAATGATAACTTCGATTATAGGCGGTATCGTTGGTCTTTGGGTTACAAACGCCTTTCCCACGGGCAAATACTACATATACATAGCGCTGGGTATTGTGTTGTTCATAATATTCGTGGTCATGTTAACGTCGAAGCGCGTTGAATTCCCAGAAGTGACGTCAATTGATCCAATCTCTGCGAAGCTTGGAATAAGCGGTGCATGGTACGAACCGAGCCTTGACAAGGTTGTGGAATACAGAACTACAAAGATGCCTGTTGCTTTACCAGCATTCGCTGCAGTAGGTTTCATAGCGGGAATGTTTGGTTTGGGAGCTGGATGGGCAAACGTTCCAGTGCTAAACCTGCTGATGGGCGCTCCAATTAAAGTTGCCACGTCTACAAGCATGCTGATTATTACAGTGAACGATGCAGCAGCAGCTTGGGTATACCTCGCAAACGGAGCCGTACTACCTCTGATCGTGATACCGTCGGTTATCGGAATAACAATCGGTTCGAGAATTGGTGCAAGGATTGCTGTGAGGGCAAGACCAAGGTTCGTCAGATACCTTGTCATGGGTGTTATGTTGCTTGCTGCGGTACTTGACATACAAAAAGGCTTGTCAGGTCTTGGTATGATCTGAGGTGAAGGGTATGAAGGAGGAAGTGGTTGTAGAACCGATGAACGTAACGTTCGCGAGAACTATGGAAATTTTCACGTACATTGGCCTCGTTCTAATGATCGCTCCTGGTATAATTTATCTGGTGAGCGGTGCAGGCTTTGTTGGCGTTGAATCAGCAGTAGAACACTGGAATGAACCCTCCTCGACTTTCTGGAAGGAAACAAAGGGTATCGAAATTCATGGGTATTCCTGGTTCCTTAACAACTTGAGCTACATGGACTGCTTGAGTATAGTGGGAATCGTTCTGCTTGCGGTAACACCTTTGATTAGCATAATTGCAGCGTTGCCAAAGGCAGACAGCAGGTACAAGGTAATTCTTGGTGTCCTTGTACTCGAGTTCCTCTTTGCAATAGTCAGACCTCTATTGATGCACGTTACAGGGCACTGATTTTTGCTGACTTTTGTTTTTATTTAATTTTTAATCGTAAAATTTTTGTTAAGGTTCTGACCATCGTGTTCTTCTATTTCAGGCAAAGAGACCAGAGGTGCGGGATATTAGCTACAATCCCGAATTGCCATGCTTAAAGCGTACACAACGGCCAAAAGAGCAGAAATAGGAATTCTCTACCTTGGCATGCGTTTGAGGAATACCATCTGGAGAAAAAACCTTAGCATGTCCCACTCCAGCGTTCCCTGGTGCAATATACTATTTTGAGAAGGAAAAGAGCTATACAATCGATAATGGATGGATAAGTCTTAAAATAAAGCCGTTCTACGGCGGATTTCTATCCAGAAGCTACATGAGAATGGTGTTGTCGTATTTGGCGACACCAGCGAGAATGAGATCGTGAAGACCTTTGGAATTAAGGCAATCCGTATCTGCTATCCGATGTAACCATGCTTCGAATGAAATTCTTCTGAAAGTGGGTAAGATTAAAAAAGAAGGAAATAACCGTGCCTGTAAACGTTAGGTGCAAAATCGAAATCTTAATATTATAAAATTTTTAACTTGATATTTTGATAAGTGACAAAACGCCAAAAAGCGTTAGAATGAATGCAATTACACTGACAGCAGGTGCGATGTAATATAAATACAGCAGTCTTATTGTGTTTACCTGCATCGTTTGGAGCAAGCATTGAGTTAGATCCCAACTCATTATATTACTTTCTCGTTTTTCTCAAAATTATTTCTCACTTAAACAAACTTGCCCCGTTTTACGTTTGCTTGGGAAAAAATTATATAGTTTTTTGTATTAAATACATTTAGGTGAAAATGTGTTTGAAAGGATACTGTTTCCAACCGATTTTTCCGAGGTGTCTTTGGGGGCTTTGAGGGCTTGCGTACCAAAACTGTTTGAAATGGGTGCAAAGAAGCTTTTTGTAGTTCATGTGATAGAAGTTGTTCCCGAAGACCCGAACGTTTTGGACAAGATTGAATTCGAAACAAGAAAGAAGCTAGACGAACTTGTGGAAGAACTCAAAGATACAGGCATAAATGTCGAAGCTAGCCTTGGCATAGGCCCGGTTACTCCAGCAATTGCTCATGAAGCTAGATGTCCATCTATTGAAATCGTCGATAAAGCTGCTTGTGAAATGGTTGACCTTATAGTGATGCCATCAAGGGGTAAACATGCTAGGCGGAGGATGCAAATAGGCAGCACTGCAAGGAATGTCGTGAGGAAGAGCTCAGTTCCCGTGCTTGTGCTGAAGTACGATTGGAATGAAGAGAAGGGCGAAATTAAATGTCTCGGGGATTGCGAAAAAATGTTCGAGAAACCACTTATCGCCCTTGACCTTTCCCCATGCTCTGAACTTGTAATAAGCGTAACGAGAAAATTCGCCGAGAAAATCAAGAAAGCAATGCTTTACCATGTTGTTGACTATGGTGACATTGAAGAAATAGAAGAAAACACGAACAAGGCCAAAAATGCTTTGGATATTTACGCTAAAAAACTCGGAGTGGAGAGCGAGTGCATAGTAGATGCAGGAATTGCTGCGAAGGAAATTCTCGTAAAAGCGTTAGAACTCAATTCGACAATGGTGGTAATGGGAAAAGTTGGTAGGGGCTGGTTGAAGGAAATTCTCCTCGGCAGCACGGCAGACGAGGTGCTGAAGGAGGCGAAAGCTCCAACTCTTCTTGTACCATGCAGATAATTTTTTTATTTATTTTTAAATTTTATGTTTTTGTTTTTGCTCAAAAATTACAAAAATTCAAGAAAGACTGTTATGGCTTTCTGTAACCATTGTGTTACTTGACAACACTCATTATGGATGTCTTTCGAAAAATTTATATCGGGGGCTGTAATGCAACGGGTGGATGTCTTCATTACATCCCATTTACACATCTGAAAGTGCGCAATTCGGTTTTAGCTTTAGTTGGTTTAGCTTTAGCTATTGAAGTTCTCGCGTTGGTTATGGTTTCTCAACTTCTTCATGTCCTTATATATTCTCCACTAAAAATAAAAGGGGTGTATAATGTTGTTGGGGAAAAGAAGGCGGTTGAAAAGGATCATGAAGGACGGAAAAACAGTAATAGTCCCTATGGACCACGGAATAACAAAGCCTGTTGCAGGAATAGAAAATATAGACGATGTGCTGAGGAAGATAGATGGCTTGGCTGATGCGGTAGTACTGCACAAGGGCGTTATAAAGAACTCTGCCTACGTTGAGGACATGGAAATGGGGCTGATTTTGCATTTGAGTGCTTCAACAGCCTACCATTTGAACGAGAAGGTTATCGTCAGCAGCGTTGAGAAGGCGATAGAGCTTGGAGCCGACGCTGTAAGCGTGCACGTTAACGTTGGGAGTGAAAGTGAGGCGGAGCAGATCAGGGATGCGGGAATTATATCTGAGTTGTGCGACAGCTTTGGCTTGCCCATGCTTGCAATGATGTATCCGCGTGGCCACGGCATTGAAGTAAACACCGAAACTGTAAAGCATGCTGCTCGCGTAGGCTACGAGCTTGGAGCTGACATAATAAAGACGTGCTACACCGGCAGCACCGAAAGCTTTGCTGAAGTTGTAGAATACGTTAGTGTTCCGGTTGTTGTTGCTGGAGGAGAGAAGAAGAGCGAAGCAGAGCTGATAGAAGACGTGAGAAATGCTATGCTTGCCGGGGCAGCGGGAGTTGCAATAGGTAGAAACGTCTTCCAGCACAGCAATCCGGCATCGATAGTAAAGGCTTTAAAGCGTGTGATACACAGTAGCAAACCAAGGGGAGAGATATATGAAGGAAATCTGGTTGCTGGCGGAAGGCGATGATTGGGAGGAAGTGAAGGAGCAGGTCAAGGATGCGATAGAGATAGGCTTTACGGGCGTTGTTGTTAAAGCAAACTTTGCTGAGAAGGCTGAAAGGTTGGGAAGAATCGCCGTAGTCGCGAGGAGCAACGGTGAAGGTAGTGTTGGAGAAAGGAAGGCATACTTCATCGACATCTCTTCAGCCAAAGAACAGCAGAGGGCAATTGAACTATCCGAAGAATCAGATTACCTCTTTTTGAGCTTCTCGGACTGGAGGATTATCCCCCTTGAAAACCTCGTAGCGATGAAAAAGAAGGCTAAGCTGATAGCGGAAGTTAGCAGCGTTGATGATGCAAAGATCGTTCTCACAACCTTGGAAAAAGGGGCTGATGGAATCGCCGTGAAAGGGGGGAGGTCAGAACTTCTCGAATACTTCAAAATAGTTGCAGAGGAGAGCAGAAAGCTTAGCCTCAAAACTGCAAAAATCATCGAAATAAAGCCTCTCGGAGTTGGGGAAAGGGTTTGCGTCGACACAGTAACGCTGATGAGCGTTGGAGAAGGCATGCTCGTTGGAAACAAGGCAGGTTTTATGTTCCTTGTTGCAAGTGAGAGTGAAGAAAGCGAATACGTGGCTTCGCGCCCCTTCAGAGTGAACGCTGGCAGTGTCAACGCATACATCAAGGTGGGTGAGAAAACGCGATACCTTGCAGAACTCAAAGCTGGAGACGAGGTGGAAATAGTCAGGCATGACGGAACTGTGAGGAAGAGCTACGTTGGAAGGGTGAAGATAGAGCGCAGACCATTGACGCTCGTGAGGGCTACTGCTGATGGAGACGAAGGAAGCGTAATTCTTCAAAACGCCGAAACAATAAAGCTCGTTACTCCAGAAGGAAAGCATACGAGCATTGCAGAGCTAAAGGAGGGTGATGAGGTACTAGTCTGGATCGGTGAGAAGGCAAGACACTTTGGTGTGGGTGTGAAGGAGTTCATAGTGGAAAGGTAGTGGGAAAGTAGTTGAAAGATATGAAGTTCGTAGTCTCTACAAGTAGCATGGAGGAAGCAATTGCAGCAATGAAAAACTGCGATGTTGTAGAGCTTAGACTCGATTTATTCGAAAAATTCCCCCCAGTCTCGGAGCTGGAGAAGATAAAGA
>QMZF01000082.1 GCA_003663055.1 Archaeoglobales archaeon
AGGCAGGCAATGACCTGCAAACTCCCCACGAAGCCCTTGCGTAAGTGAGGGGGTAGTTCACCCAGCGAAATTCTAATGAAGATAAAGTTTGAATGGTACTGCAATGTTGTTAAAGAGCTAACAGATGATCCCAGAATAAATTTACACATTGTGAATAAAGAAGGCTTCAAAGAGCTGGAGAAGATATACTTTCCTAGAATTAAAATATTATAAAAAGTTGCTGGATTTGTTGGAGTATTATTCGATGCAGTTTGAGATTGCTTGGCTTCAAAGCAAGATTTCCTGGCTTATTTATTTTTTATTTAGAATGATATTGATTTTCTGATTGTTTCTTAAAAGAGTGAAGTTATAAAGCATAATTATAAAAGTAAAATTTTATAAGCAAATGGTCTTTACAAGTTTTAAGTGATCAAGCTTATTCTTGCTGCAGCAATAGGCCTTCTGGTAGGAGTACTTGGTGGAATGGTTGGTTTAGTTCTTGGATCGCTTAGGCTGCCTGCTGTTTATGCAGTAATTCCTTCACCCCATATAGTTGCTGGAACTGCTTTGGGAATAAACACGCTTTCAGCTTTTGTTAGTGCAGCAAAACACTGCAAGGCAAAAAGAATAGACCCTTACGTCTTTATTTTTATGGGCAGTTTTTCATGGGTTGGAGCTTTTCTTGGCGGATATTTCTGTGGATTAATACCTGCAAAGATTTTACTTGTGCTTATAGGATTTGTTCTTATTTATTCTGGATTAACGCTTCTTAAGGAAAAGAAAAAAAGCTCAACGGTTGAAATTACTGCAAAAAAGGTTGAAAAAGGAAAGATAGCTGGAGCATCCTTTTGGGGATTTGTGGTTGGAGTGATTGGCGGAATGGTTGGATTGATACTTGGCGAATTAAGGCTGCCAATAATGTTGAAAAGATTAAAAATGGACCCAAGAATTGCTGCAGGAACCAATGTAACCATTGGGTTTTTCTCGGGTTTATCAGGTTTTGCAGGGCATGTTTTACACGGTAATTACGACTTGGTTGTTTTGGTAGCGATGGGTTTAGCTTCAATGGTTGGGGCATACATTGGAGCGCATTTAACTGGTGTTGTGAAAAGAGAAACATTAACAAAAGTTATAGGAGCAACTTTGATTTTGATTGCAATCCTTTTAATAAGGAAGGGTCTTACATTGTAATCATGTGAGCCACTCCACGACTAAAGCTGGAGCTTCAGCTTTTCAGCTCAGACTTTTAGGAACACAGCTCTAAGTCAGAATTTTGTGACATGGCTTACCACGCCCTGCTATGAGCTATCAGAACAGAGCTCATTTCTGATGATTTTAAGACAAATTATATTTAAACCTCTACAGAACGCTTCACGAACTTTTTTATACCACTTTCCCCATTCCTCAAATGTAACTACATGAATTTCAAATGGATACAAACCAAAAGATTCTCACCTTTCCATCTTTTAAACACCTTTTTAAACCCCTTAAGCACTTTTAAGGGGGTTCAGCGGACGCAGTCTTTGATAGACATACGCCCACTTTGGAGCACATCACTTCCGAAGGATAAAGCCTTCGGAAGCTCTACAAAGCTTCAATCTCTCATCAATTCTCATCCAACCCTCCCCATGAGATATCTTTTGGTCAACTCACTTTTCGGCTTCTCAAAAACTTTCTCGGTCTTTCCAACCTCTACCAGTTCTCCGAGATATAGAAAAGCCACGTAGTCGCTCACTCTTGCCGCTTGGGCCGATGAATGTGTAACAATTACAATAGTGTACTCTTCTCTCAGCTTATTGATTAAATCTTCTATTTTCTCCATCGCAACTGGATCTAGACTTGCTGTAGGTTCATCCATTAGCAGAACTTCAGGCTTCACAGCTAGAGTTCTTGCTATACATAGCCTCTGCTGTTGTCCACCACTTAATGCTGATGCGGGTTCGTGAATCCTATCCTTTACCTCATCCCACAGTGCTGCTTTCCTTAACGCCCACTTTACAGTCTTATGCAACTCTTTTTTTGATTTAACTAGACCATTCAGCTTCAAACCAAGAGCGACATTGTCAAATATGCTCATGTGTGGAAATGGATTGGGATGCTGGAACACCATTCCGATTTTTCTTCTAACTTCGATTGGACTCATGTCGTAAACACTTTTGCCGTAAAGTTTAACATCTCCTTCCACTCTTGCGTTGGGATTGAGCTCTAAAAGTCTGTTGAAGGATCTGAGCAGAGTCGACTTTCCGCATCCGCTTGGCCCCATTATCGCGAATACGACATTCTTGGGTATCTTCAGATTCACGTTGTTTATCACCTTTTTCTGCCCGTAATATGCGCAGAGATTTACAGTTTCAATTGCTATCATAGTTTTACCTCCTTCAAGCTAAGTCTCAGCGGTAGAAATATCGCCAGAAATATCAGCATGAGAACTAATGATGCACCCCAAGCGATTTCATGGTAGTTTTCATAAGGTTGCTGGACGAGGTTGTATATCAAGAGAGATATCGCTCCAACAGGTCTGTCGACACCAGCAAAGTAAATCCTGTTCGCCCCACCAGCTGTGAATAGTAAGGGGGCCGTTTCGCCAGCAACCTTAGCCATTCCAATTAGCATACCTGTCACAATTCCTTTCTTTGCCATTCTCGCAAGAACTCTGAAAACGACCTTAAACCTTGTCAATCCCAAACCGAATGCAGCTTCACGGTACATGAAGGGAATACTTTTAAGTGCTTCCTCTGTGTAAACTGTAACATACGGCATCATGACGATGGCAAGGGCAAGAGCTCCTGCAATGGCAGAGTATCTACCCATCGGGATTACCAGAATCTGCATGACGAAGAGCCCAACAAGTATGGTCGGAAACTCCATCATTATCGTTAGAAGTACCCTCGCTAACCTTCCAAAGATGCTCTCTGGATATTCAGCTGCATAAACTCCCGTCATCACAGCTATGGGTAAGCCTATAAGCGAGGCAAGGAAAGTGAGAATGAAAGTCCCTAAAATTGCTGGCCCTATACCTCCTAACCCATCACCTGGAGGCGCAAGGGTACCAAAAAGGAACTTGAAACCACCCTTTAGCAGTACAGGCAAGCCTTCTACTACAACACTGTAAATTATATGAAACAACGGCAGAATTGTTAAAACAGCGATAATTGCAATTCCGAATAGGAAGAACTTCTCTTTAAAATCTCTGGGCATGGGAGTACCACCTCTTCAGTATGATCAAACTACCTATGTTAACAGCGAGCCCTATTATGAAGAGGAAGAATCCAGCAGCGAAGAGTGCGCTTACCATATATCCGTAGATGAACGCATTTCCGAACTGATTTGCGATGAGAGAGGAGATCGTATAGCCGGGAGCAAACAGACTTGGGTGTATGTTGAACGCATTTCCTACAACTAGGCTTACAGCGACAGTCTCTCCTATAGCCCTTCCAAAGGCAAGCAGAATGCCAGCTATAATTGCGGGTTTTATGTAGCTAAGTA
Organism: Archaeoglobales archaeon; assembly: GCA_003663055.1. Lineage (GTDB taxonomy): Archaea > Halobacteriota > Archaeoglobi > Archaeoglobales > Archaeoglobaceae > Archaeoglobus_C. The sequence goes on from QMZF01000082.1 coordinate 3,466, forward strand.
GAATTTTCGTGGCCTCGTATCTTGTGGCTCCAAGGCTGAATGCAGCCTCTCTGTAAGTGAAAGGAACCATCCTGTATGCTTCCCTTATGATCGAGGATGCGAAAGGCGTAACCATTACTCCAAGAAGAACTCCTGCGGCGAGGAAACTATATCCTCCTGCAGGTTCAAATGAGAACAGTGGGATAAAGCCAAGATGTTTGTGGAGGGGATACATAACGTAGTCCCTGAGCATTGGGACAAGCACGAAAGCCCCCCATATGCCGTAAATTATTGTTGGCAAACCAGCCATGATATCTGTCGTAACTATCAAAGGCTCTTTAATCTTTTGAGGAGCGTAATCGATAACAAAGACGGCAAATCCTATGGAAAGTGGAAGAGCTATTAGCACTGCAAGAACCGAAGTGTAAACACTACCGTATATAGCTGCAAGAACGCCATAGAATTCTTCATCAGGATTATTTTCTGCTGCTTTCCATATATTCGTTGTGTAGATTTGAGGACCTTCCTTCTGGAAAATAGGAACTGATACAGCTAAATAGGTTACAATCATAAGGGCAAATATGCTGAAGATGAGGATGCAAAAAGGAAGAAGAGAAATTCTAAATGTGTCTACTTTTTGCATAACCACTAAATTTCTGCAATCAACTTGGATGTTACATCCTCTGGAAGACCGACATATCCCTGCACGATGTTTTCAGACTTCTGTCCCTCTGTCAGAATCCACTTGGCGAAATCTTTTATTGTCTTTTCCTTTGCCTCGTTCTCATACTTCTCCCATATCACTATGTGGCTGAAAGCAACAATCGGATAGGATTTTTCTCCACTGGCATACAACAGAGCTTTCAGATCTTCCTTGTAACCCTCCCGTGGTGGGGGTATATTCACACTTACCCTTGAAACTGCAAATTTGATTGTCTCCTCATTAGCTGTAACAAAGTTTCCAGCTTTGTTCTTGAGCGCAATCATTGGGAAATTCTCTTTTAGTGCATAAGATAACTCAACGTATCCAATCGAATATAAATTCTGCTTGACGGCTGTAGCAACACCTTGATTACCTTTGCCGCCAACACCTCTTCCAAGCTTGTCGACTGGCCAGTCCACAGTCTTACCAGCTCCAACTTTTTCAGCCCACTCATCGCTGACAAGACTCAGATATGTTGTAAAAATCTTCGTCGTTCCGCTCGAATCACTCCTGTGCACAACCAAGATCTTTTCGTGAGGTAGATTTATCTCAGAATTGAGTTGTTTTATCGCAGGGTTGTCCCAGTATTCAATTTCTCCAATAAAGATCTTTGCAAGCGTTTTTCCATCGAGCTTTAAGTTCTCAACACCGGGGAGATTGTAAATCACAACAACAGCACCCACTATTATCGGAAACTGAAGTGGCTGCCCCCTCTTTTTTAACTCATTCCACAAACTCTCGCTGAGTGGCGGATCACTGCATGCAAAATCAACAAGACCTTGTTTGAAATCGTTCTGCCCACCTCCGCTGCCCTTTCCTGTGTACTCTATCTGAACTTTTGGATTCTGCTTAGTATAGACGTCTATCCACTTCTCAAGCTGTGGTTGCGGAAAAGTTGCCCCGCTACCAACGATAATGACTTTATTTAGTTGAGTCTTCTGAGTTTGAATGCATCCAGCAAACACTACAGCTATTAGGGCTAAAGTCGTCAACACAAACAACTTTTTCATACTTCAAAACGTTATGTATATGATATATATTTTTTATCTAATTAAAATATAAAATATTAATATCAATATATAGACTTATACATCTCATTTACATTCCTTATTTCTCTTGCACTTTTTATCCCTCACAAGCGCCAAAATTGATGAGGATCGGTTTTGATCATTTACAAAGATATTTTGGTTCTTACGGTGTAAGAATAGAGATAATTGAGGGAACATAGAAGAGCTATTTTGAATGGAAAACTCTCTCGGAAGTTTAAAAATAATTGAGAAAACAATATTAGAATAAGAAAACAAGCTTGCAATTTATGTTACAGCGTTTTAAGCAGTAAATTCATTCAAGAAGCCAATAAGAGCTTTATTCGTATACAAAAGTTATTTAAAGTTAAAAAAGAGGTATGAAAAAGGTTTGCTGAAGTTTGAACCGTCATCACCAAAAATAAATGAGACCAACGCCATTGATTTACGTATTGACACTTTTAAGCTTGTTTGAATAAAGAGAACGCCACTGTTAAGAACTCAAAGAGCAAAGGTGAATATCGGATTTGCAGTCTTGGAATTATGCTTATTTTAAGAAACATTTGGAGGAAGGTTAAAAAAATACAGAACTCAAGATTACACTTGATGGTAGTATTTACTTATATTTTATAG
>QMZF01000083.1 GCA_003663055.1 Archaeoglobales archaeon
GTATTAGATGGAGAACAAACCTTGGCACCATTCTATCCTCTCTAAATTTTTCTGGCATTATCTATTTCTTTGTAAATCATAAAATGTCTTGTTATTTTTCTATATGGCTTTTTCCGTAGCAGTTGTTTTCTCAGCATTTTTAGATTAAATCGACGTAATCGCAGAATTAACGCTCTTTTTGCAATTTTGGGTTAAATATGGCCAGCAGCCACTGAAAAGTAAAAGAGAAGGGGCAACCACTTAAGAGCAAAACAGGCATTCGATTGAACTTTATTATTTATAATCGAAAATATAAAAACATAAAGAATAAATATAATGAAAATAAGCTTAAAAGATGGTAGATCGAATCGAAGTAGTGACGGTAAATAGAAAAATAGCACTGTTTCTGATCGTACCAATTGCACTTTTGATCTCTTTAAGCATCGCTTTGCATCTTTACACAGAGTACCTCTGGTTTAAGTCCCTAAATCTCGAATCCGTTTTTATGGCCATACTGTGTTACAAACTCATCTTGTTTACAGCCTCTTTTGTTACTGCTTTTGTTCTGCTCAGCCTTAACCGTTTTGCCCTTCAAAGAGCGAGCTATGAGTTTGCCGAACCCCTCAAATTACCGTTCTGGATGGATTTATCACTGGCCTTAGTTGTAGCCCTCCTTTTTTCCCGCACATGGCTGCAGTACGTTTACTTCACAAATGCAGTAGACTTCGACCTCAAAGATCCGATTTTTGGGCTCGATGCTTCTTTCTACGTTTTCAAACTCCCCTTCATTCAGACAATACTCTACTTTTTCCTCGCACTGCTCATACTTGCCATCACAATCTCGGCAGCGTACTACGCTTACGTATTCAGGTGGGTGAAAAGCTTCGATGAACTCAAGGATTCATTCCCCCAAACAGCCTATATTCATGTTTCTCTGCTTATAGCTGGCATTTTCATCTTCATAGCAGCCTACTTCTACCTTGCAAGGTTCGATCTGCTGACCTCTCCGCATGGGGCTGTAATGGGCGCTGGCTATACAGACGTACACGTAAGACTTCCTGCAATGGGATTAATCGCAGCATTATCGCTTCTTTTTGCTGGAATATGTGTTTACCTTGGCTATAAACGAAACGTGGATGCAATGCCTTTGCTTTTCATCGCTCTGGTAGCTGTGATACTTATTTCAATCGTTGCGGTGCCCGCTGTGGTTCAGAAGCTTAAAGTTGAGCCGAATGAACTCGCTAAAGAGGAGGAGTACATACGGTACGGCATAGACTTTACGAGGTTTGCCTACGGCCTGAACGTTAAGAAGATGTACTATTCTGCTGAGGACAACCTCAGCGTCGATACAATTGAAAGAAACCGTGGTACCATAGATAACATCAGAATCTGGGATCATCGTCCACTGCTCAGCGTTTACAGGCAGATGCAGCAGATAAGAACTTACTACTTTATAAATGACGTCGATGTGGATCGTTACTACATTGATGGCAGGTACACACAGCTTATGATCACTGCAAGGGAGCTTTCAACCGAGCTGCTCTCGCCAAGAGCACAAACGTGGCTTAACAAACATCTGATATTCACCCACGGCTACGGTGTTGTTGCCTCGCCTGTTAATTCCGTAACCAAGGAAGGATTGCCGGATCTGATAGTAGAGGACATCCCTCCAAAGGGGAAGATAGCTATTGAACGCCCCGAGATATACTATGGTGAGCTGACAACCAATAACGTGATAGTTAAAACCAAGCAGAAGGAGTTTGACTATCCGCTGGGTGAGGGTAACGTTCTAACAACTTACAATGGTTCGGGAGGGGTTAAGCTCGATTCGTACTTTAAAAAGCTCATTTTCTCGATTAAATTTGGCGACGTCAAGTTTCTGCTGAGCGATTACGTCACAGCAGAGAGCAGTTTGATGTTTCACAGAAATATAATAGACAGGGTATCCACGATAGCACCCTTCCTCGTGTACGATAGGGATCCATATATAGCTGTAATAGATGGGAGGCAGTACTGGATAATCGATTCGTACACAACCCTCGACAAGTTCCCGTACTCTGCAAAATATCCGACATTCAACTACGTTCGAAATCCGGTTAAAGTTTTTGTCGACACGTACAACGGAACTCCCAAGTTCTACGTTATTCAGGAAGAACCCGTTATTAAGGTTTTGATGAAAGCGTTTCCTGATCTTTTTATTTCGGCAGATAAAATGGGTAGGGAAGAGAAGGCCCATATAAGGTATCCAGTTGACCTGTTTGAAGTTCAGGCACACATTTACGCAACCTTCCACATGGACGATGCTAAGACGTTCTACAATCGCGAAGATGTATGGGAAATCCCGCAGGAGGTTTTAGAGGATGAAAGAGTAGAAATGGAGCCCTACTACGTTATACTAACTCTGCCCGGAAACGACAAGCCGGAGTTTCTGTTAATGCTTCCGTTCACCCCCAAAGGAAGGGATAACATCATCGCTTGGCTAGCAGCAAGGTGTGATGAAGAATACGGGGAGCTAAGGCTGTATGAATTTCCGAAAGGTCAGCTGATATATGGCCCCATGCAGATAGAAGCGAGGATCGATCAGGATCCCGATATTTCTAAGCTGTTTACCCTCTGGGGGCAGGTTGGATCGAAGGTCATCAGGGGTAACTTGCTTGTTATCCCAATAGAGAACTCCATACTGTACATTGAGCCCATTTATCTGAGGGCTGTAAATGCCCAGATTCCAGAACTGAGGGGAGTTATAGTCGTTTACAAAGACGTGCTTGCGATGAGACCAACACTCGACGAAGCTCTGATAGCTGTATTTGGTGAGGAAGCTAAGCCCGAAGTCGTTGAGGAGGAAAGCGTGCAGGAACTCGTGAGGCTCTCTGTCGATCTTTACAACAGGGCGATGGAGGAAGCGAAGGCTGGCAACTGGAGCGGGTTTGGTGAAGCTCTTGAAAAGCTTGGAGATGTGCTCAGCAAGCTAAACCAGACTGCGGGGCGTTAATATCGAGAGTATAAGTTTAACTGGGATTACATCCAATTTTTGAGATTTTAAACCCCTTTTCTCCTTTTGCACTCGACAACAGGACATACCGCTATACTCCAACTTCACCTACGAACTTCTTTATCTGCAAAGTTGTCCGAAATTGGCGACGAATGAATATATTTAGGGTGAGATAAAATAATCTCAAGGGATGAAGAGATGAACGGGCGTTTAACTTGGAAAGTTGCTGTAATTTTGATTGTACTGGTTATCTCTATTTCCCGGTGTGCTACATCCAATAAATTAGAAAGTGAACCTATAACTCAAAAAACATAAAGAGCATACAGCAACATCAACCAAGTTTTGCGGTGGAGAACGCTCCAAAAGGGGATGGCCCTGGAATCATCGAATAATGCTGGCTAAGTCGATGGATGGCTAAACTGGGTTAAAATGGGATAACTCTAGCTGATCAAGCTTCCGTTCTACTATGTGGACTGGCTTAACGGCGGGCTCTCTGTGGCGATTTCATCTAGCGGTGAAGACTGTTTACCGGAGAGTTGAGGGCCTGACACCGGAGTGGTTGACCCCGATGTGGTTTTTCCTCCCTGATGGACGCTACAGGCTTTACACCTCCTACATGCCTTTGGATGGAGAGACTGAATAGCTTAGCTATTTCTGAAGATGGCATAGTATTCACGGTTGAGGGATACGGTATCGGGAACCCGGAATTATGCTAACAGATCCAGACGTTTTCCAGTTCAGAGGCAGGTGGTACATAATTGTTGGGCCTGGGCTGACTCCTCTTGAATCCGATGATGGTTTAACTTTCACCAAAAGTTGGAAAGCTTAAAAGGCTCCGTCTCTGCACCATACAATGGAGGCCTCAGAATTTACTTCATCGCCACGCTGGAGCTTTCCAAATCTACTCAGCCTACACAACAAACTTGGAAAATTGGACAGAGCAGTCCTAGGATACGTGTTGTTTACCCCGGATTAACCCGCCGCCATGACTGCGAACTCGAACGGTTTCGGGCAGTAGTGTGATAGACTTGTAGTTTTTCAGACAACGTATTTTTACCCTGAACACATGTAATCTTATGGAATTTAGCCCTATCTGGTTCGATTCACTGGGGGCGAAGTCATCCTGTGTTCTGGTCAAAACAGACTTGAACATTTTAATAGATCCGGGAGTGGCTGTGATGCATCCAAGTTTTCCTGCAGCTAAAGCTCAAAAAATAAGCTGGTATGAGGAGGCGAGGAGCAAGATAAAATCGGCAGCTAAGGAAGCGGACGTGATAGTAATCTCCCACTATCACTACGACCACTTTACGGACTTCGATGAAGAAATCTACGCAGGAAAGCTAATTCTTGCGAAGAATCCGAATGAGTACATCAACGATTCCCAGCGAAGCAGGGCTGAAGAGTTCTTTGGAAAAATCTGCGAGACTTTTGGAGGAAAGAATTTGGAAGATGTGCTTGAGAAACCGAAATCGAAGAAGTTCAGGGACCCAATGGAAGAGCTGGACATAGCAGCCAAAAAGGATTTTGGAGATTATCAGAGAAGGAGAATCGAATTGCTCGAAAAAGGAAGGAAGTGGTTCTTTAACAGGGCTAAAAAGTGGTGCGAATACAGGATAATTCCCGAAATGAAGTTTAAAGACGTTGAAGTAAGGTTTATCGATGGCAGAGAGTTCAAACTTGGGAAAACAAAGCTGAGGTTTACAAAGCCACTATTCCATGGAATAGAATTTTCCAGAGTTGGATGGGTTTGCTCGACGGTAATCGAGTTTGAAGGAGAAAAGTTCATCCATAGCTCGGATCTCAACGGCCCAATAATAGAAGATTACGCGGAATGGATTATCGATGAAAATCCGCAGGTTTTAGTTTTGGATGGCCCCATGACCTACATGCTTGGTTACACTTTGAATTTGATAAATTTCAGGAGAACGATCAAGAACGCTTGCAGAATATTGAAAGAATCGGAAGTAGAGTTGATAATTTATGATCATCATCTGCCGAGAGAGCCAAAATTTAAGGAAAGAACGAAGGAAGTTTGGGATACTGCTAAAGAGCTGAAAAGAAAAGTACTTACGTGTGCAGAGTTTCTCGGAAAAGAGCCAGCAGTGCTCATGTCTTCATCATAACGCAAAGCTTACCAAACGAGATCAGGTGGAAAAATGAGAAAATTGATTGGTTTATTCTTTGTAGCCCTCTTGTTAGGCTGTGCTCAGACACAGCTGACAGCCGAGCAGATAATAGAGAAAATGAGTAAAAAAGTACAACTCAACCCAAGACTTCGGCTGGGATATAAATACTACAACTACAATATACCTTGATGAGAGAACAGTAGCGCGAACAATAGTTGGCACAAATTACCATTAACACGGGTGAAGTGATGAGAAATTCGGGTTTGTTCCGCCTGAAGGAGCAAAAAAGTTGAAGTTGGGGATCCAAAGCCATTTATCTCTCCTAATTATTTCTGATTAGTCTGTGCCAGACTTTCTTGAGTACCATCTACTTACTGTAGCATAGAGGAAATAAGAAGTCGTTAACTTCACAATACTAAACCATTGTATGCAGCGGACCACGTATTCAGTAGTGGTAGTATTTCAATGGCTGATATTTCCGCAGTACTATATACTTCCGTGTTTTGCACTCCAAAAAAGAATGCGCGGGCCGGGATTTGAACCCGGGCTAACGCCTCGGAAGGGCGTTGTCCTACCACTAGACTACCCGCGCTTCAAAAGATTGGCAAGGAGTCTATGTATTTATTGTTTTTGGAGAGTCAAGAACTTCGAAAAATTATTTTGTTGGTGCCGGTTTTGCACGTCACATGAA
>QMZF01000084.1 GCA_003663055.1 Archaeoglobales archaeon
GAACAGAAGGATTGCTGTGTTCACAAACGCAGAGGTCGAATCGATCAGCGGCGAGCCCGGGAACTTCGAGGTTTCAATCAGGATAAATCCGCGCTTTGTAACCGATGCTTGCACGGCATGCGGAGAATGCGTTAAAGCTTGTCCGGCTGAGAGGCCAAACGAGTTCAACTACGGAATGGATAAAACAAAGGCAATCTACCTGCCCCATGAAATGGCATTTCCGATGAAGTACGTGATAGATGCAGCTTACTGCAAGAAGGATGAAGGCTGCAAGGCATGCGTTGAAGCATGCAAGTACGATGCAATTGATTTGGCTATGCAGCCGAAGACATTAAACTTCAAGGCCGGAGCCATCGTTGTTGCTACTGGGTGGAAGCCTTACGATGCGAATAAGCTGACAAACCTCGGTTTTGGAAAGTATCCCGATGTTATAACCAACGTGATGTTTGAAAGGCTTGCATCACCTAACGGGCCTACGAGGGGTAAAATAATCAGACCATCCGACGGAAAGCCAATAGAAAGTATAGCATTCGTGCAGTGCGCAGGCAGTAGAGACGAAAACCACTTGCCATACTGCTCTGCGGTCTGTTGTCTTGCATCGCTTAAGCAAGCGACGTACGTTAGGGAGCAGTACCCCAATGCAGAGATTTACATCTTCTACATAGACGTGAGAACTCCAAGCCTTTACGAGGACTTCTACAGGCGTGTGATGAGCGAGGGCGTTTACCTGATAAGGGGGAAGGTTGCAGAGGTTACCGATATAGCCAAAAGCCCCGAAGAGGAGGGAAAGTTAATTTTGCGGGTTGAAGACACGTTATTAGGCAGGGTTCGCAGGATTCCTGTAGATATGGTTGTTCTCGCTACCGGCATGCAACCCAACGCTACCGGCCTCAGCCTCAAGTACAGGCAAGGGGGTGAACTCCCTACCAATGAGTACGGCTTTGCTGTATCAAACTTCATTTGCTTCCCCTACGAAACCCAGCGAACTGGTATATATGCTGCTGGATGCGTAAGGCAGCCTATGGATGTTGCCACAGCAGTTGAAGATGCAAGTGGAGCTGTTTTGAAAGCGATACAGTGCATTGAGCTCGTTTCGAAGGGTATGGCAACGTTTCCACGCAGCGGTGATCTGTCATTACCAATATTTTTCCTCCAGCGCTGCACACAATGCAAGCGTTGTACAGAAGAATGTCCGTTTTCTGCACTTGAAGAGGACGAAAAAGGTACGCCAATTCTCAATCCTGCTCGCTGTAGAAGATGCGGAACGTGCATGGGCGCTTGCCCAGAGCGCATAATATCGTTCAAGAACTACTCGATAGACATGATCTCATCGATGATAAAGGCAATAGAGGTTCCGGAGGGGGAAGGAAAGCTCAGAATCCTTGGGTTCTTCTGCGAGAACGACGCTTATCCAGCGTTGGACATGGCAGCGATGAACAGACTTAAGATTGATGCAAGCCTGAGGGTTATCCCAGTAAGATGCTTAGGCTCGGTCAACGTGGTGTTCATAGCCGATGCCCTTTCGAGAGGCATTGACGGCATACTGCTTGCAGGCTGCAAGTACGGCGAAGACTACCAGTGCCACTTCATAAAGGGCAGCGAACTCGCTAGCAAAAGAATGGAAAACGTGCAAGAAACACTCCAAAGGCTAATGCTCGAGCCGGAGAGAGTAAAATTTGTAGAACTTGCAATCTCCGAATATGATAGAATCCCAGAAATCGTTAACGAATTTGTAGAAGAACTAAGGAAGATGGGGCCGAACCCGTACAAAGGGTTCTGAGTATGCATGGGAGAATTTTATTGAAAAGTAGTTATAGTGAGTTTGCTTTGATATGGCATGACAATAGCAAAATATTCAAATACTTCATGATTAACGCTGCGAAAAAGGAGGCGGTTGAATGGATGTAGGAGAGATGCTTGAGACGTATTTTGAGAGATTATCAGAAGTTTCTGAATCTGAAAGGTACAAGCAGTGCCTTCAGTGTGGGACCTGTGGAGGCTCCTGCCCATACGGTATTGCCTCACCCTTCACGCCAAGAAGAATGATCCTTGCATTGAGGGCGAAATTGATTGACGAAATTCTCGAAAGCGGGGCTCAATGGCTTTGTACTGCCTGCTACACGTGCAGTTATCGCTGCCCCAGTCAGATTCCACTTACCGATGCTATAATTCCCGCATTGCGTGAACTTTCACTTCTCGAAGGAAATCCGCCAGAGGAGCTTGCTGCAGCTTTGATGAATACAGCTCGTTACGGCAATCCGTTTCGCGAATCACCGAGAAAAAGAGATAGCTGGACTAAGGAGGTTGAATTCGAAGTTCCGTTGATGTCTAAGAAGAAGGAGGCAGATGTCCTGTTCATTCCAGAGTGCTTTGGGGCCTATCACAGGCGTTGTAGGGAGATAACAAAGGCATTTGCGGAAGTTATGTACCTTTTGGGCGTTGATTTTGCAATTCTTGGGAATGAAGAGAGATGCATTGGGGATCTAACCCGCCTCTGCGGCGAATTCGGGCTTTTTGAGGACCTTATGGAGAAGAACATTAAAACGTTTGAAAAGTACAGCTTCAATCGCATCGTAACCCACGATGCGCATGCATTTAACGCTTTAAAGAGGGAATACCCAAAGATGGGCTTCGAAAAGGAAGTTTTACATCACACCCAGTTTCTGTTCGAGAACCTCGACAAGCTGAAGGACATGTTCAACGAGCTCGATTATACGGTTACGTATCACGACTCCTGCTATGTAGGCAGGAGAAATGGCATATTTGAGGAACCAAGAGAGGTTATAAAGGCAATTCCAGGCCTAAGATTTGTGGAGATGAAGAGGATAAGAGAGAATGCCCTTTGTTGTGGTGGAGGCGGTGGAGGCGTCTGGCTTGATAGTTTCATAAGGAACTTCCTGAAAGAGAGGCCTGCTGAGGACAGGGTTAGAGAAGCTGCGTCAGTTGGAGCTGATGTTCTTGTTACAGCCTGCATTCTTGATGTACCCATGTTTGAGGATGCGTTGAAGGTTACTGGACTTGAAGGTCAGCTTGTGGTTAAGGATATATCCGAGCTCGTGCTTGAAGCGATAAGGTGATGCCCATGAAAATTTGCGCTGTACTCAGGGTCGTTCCAGATCTCGTAGAGGAAATAGAGATAGAGGAAACCGAAATTGTCCCGTTTGCCTACATCGCCAACGAAAGAGACGAGCATGCAGTTGAAGAGGCACTAATTCTGAAGGAGAAGGCTGGAGGAAGTGTAGATGTTCTTGGCGTGGTGGATGAGGATACAGCCAGCGATGTAGATGAGCCTCTCGCGATGGCTTATGCAAAGGGAGCGGACAATCTGATTAAGGCGATTCTTTCCAGAAAAACTTTCAGGAGGTACGAGGTAGCCAAGGGACTTGCGGAATTTCTGAAGGATAAGGGTTACGACGTTATATTCACCGGAATACAGGCCATAGATGCGTTCGCTGGAACCCTGGGCGGAATGCTCGCTAGATGCATGAATCTCCCCTACATAGGCGGCGTTGTTGAAGTTGATGTCCAGAATGGAACCCTCGTCGTTAAGAAGGAGCTCGGTGGTGGCTTGCTTGGAGAATATCGTGTATCAACTCCTGCAATTTTAGGCGTTGTGTCTGCTGAAAGGCCGCTAAAGTTCGTTCCCTTTGCCAAGCTGAAGAAGGCCATGAAAGAAGCGAACATAGACGAAGTTGACATAGAAGTTCCCGAGATTGAAGGAATCGATGTCCTTCGCTACTACGAGCCTCCAAAGCCAGAGATAACTTTGCTCGAAGGGGATCCAGAAGAGCTTGCTGAAAAGCTCGTGGAAGTGCTGAAGGAAGTTAGCGTGCTGTGAGGTGGTTCAATGAACGTTCTCGTCTTTGCAGAGGTTGTGGAAAACGAGATTCAGGAAATAACGTATGAGCTCGTTGGGAAGGCTAAGCAGCTTGGTGATGTAACTACGCTTGTTGTTGGCAATGCAGATGTTAGCAACATAAACAGCGATGTGATTCAGGTCGATGCGGGTGAGCCCTTGCCCTGGCACTACAAGATCGTAGAGAAAGTCTTCGAGAAGCTAAAGCCATCTGCTATCCTTTTTGGCAACACCCTGACGAGCATAGACATTGCGGCGCAGTTTGCAGCCCAGCTAGACTTGCCGATGGCAACGATGGTAACAGACATCTCAGCCAAGGATGATGGCTTCGTTGCAACATCTCTCGTCTACGGCGGAAAGGTGTTGGTTGATCTTGCTTTGAAGAGTCCAGCCGTCTTTGTAGTCAACAGGGGTAGTTTTCCGGCTGAAGAGGGGAAGGGTAGCGTTGGCAACGTCGAAAAACTCAGCTTAGAAGAGCTTGGAGTAAGCGATGGCATAGAGTTTGTCGGCTACATAAAACCGGAAGTAGAAGATGTTGACATCTCAAAGATGGACATCGTTGTGTCCGTTGGAAGAGGCATCGGCGATGAAGCAAACATAGAACTTGCCGAAGAACTTGCAGAGGTTCTTGGAGGCGTAGTAGCTGGTTCTCGCCCCGTTATTGATTCGGGATGGCTACCCAAGACAAGGCAGGTAGGAAGGAGCGGAAAGACTGTTACGGGCAAGCTATATCTTGCGCTCGGTATAAGCGGAGCAACCGAGCATGTAGAAGGAGTGAAGGCGAAGAACGTCATTGCCATAAACATAGACAGAAACGCTCCCATATTCAGGATATCGAGGTGTGGAGTTGTTGCTGACGTTCTTGAGCTAGTTCCTGTATTGATTGAGAAAATAAGGGAGGCAAAGGGGTGAAATGATATTGGCTGACAAGTGTTTTAATTCATCCTTTAGGTACAATTTTTATGAGTTTTCAATATTCTATTGTAATTATAAATTAAAGATTACATCACCAGTAGGGTGGTTCCATGAGTGATTTGAGGATAGGCGTTTACGTGTGTCACTGCGGTAGGAACATAGCGGAAAAGGTTAGAATAGACGAAGTTGTAAAGTTTGCTAAAACGCTTCCAAACGTAGCGATAGTTAGGGACTACAAGTACATGTGTTCTGATCCTGGCCAGGAGCTTATAGTCAAGGATATAAAAGAGGAAGGAATAAACAGGGTTGTTGTTGCAGCGTGCAGCCCTACGCTTCACGAACATACTTTCAGAAACGTATGCAGAAGAGCTGGCCTTAATCCGTTTTTATTTCAGATGGCAAACATAAGGGAACTCGACGCTTGGGTTACCGAAAATATAAAGGACGCTACCGAGAAGGCAAAGGCATTTATAAGGGCTGCGGTTAACAGAGTAGCCCTGCATGAAGAGCTTGAAGTTGGAAGGGCGAAGATAAATCCAAATGTGCTGATAGTTGGAGGAGGTATTGCCGGGATTTCCGCAGCATTGGTTTTGGCTGATGCCGGAGTTAAAGTTTACCTCGTTGAAAAAGAGCCGACCATTGGAGGGAATATGGCCAAATTCGACAAAACGTTTCCAACCTTAGACTGCGCTGCCTGTATTCTGACACCAAAAATGACTGCGGTTAAGGCACATCCAAACATAGAGCTGTTGACCTACTCGGAAGTCGAGAGCGTTGAGGGATACGTCGGTAATTTTAGGGTTAGAATAAAGAAGAAACCTCGCTATGTGATAGAGGACTTGTGCATAGGCTGCTATCAATGCATTGAAGATTGCCTCTTCGCCAAACCTCTTTTTCCGTCTGAATTTGATGAGGGGATAGGTAGTAGAAAGCCGATCTACATTCCCTTCCCCCAAGCTGTACCCCTCGTTCCCGTAATAGATCCCGATACTTGCATGTGGTTGAAAGCGAAGAA
>QMZF01000085.1 GCA_003663055.1 Archaeoglobales archaeon
AGAGTTCTGTTTTTCTTCTTAATATTTCTCGATTTTTTGGAGTGATTTGTATAGTCCTTAACACCCTATAGCCTCCCTCACCATACTGCCTTTGCTGTCTCTTCTGCAACCTTTTCCAGCGTCTCCTCGCTAATCTTAGGAACCTCCCCAGTGATTAATCCTCTACCAAGCTCTTTCAGCCATGGCAGCTCTATCACTTGAGGGATTCCATAATGCTTGCACAGCTTTTTCACATACTCTTTCTCCATTTTTGCTGTCATCTGGTAATCAAAGGATAACTAACTCCAGCTTCTCTGCTCGCTTTCGCCATTGCAACTCCAGAATCCATACCATCTCTAAGCACAACGAACTTCGTGACCATCACTCTTTTTTACTCCCATTCCGATGACACGGTATGCTTTACATAATTTTCCTCACCGCCCGCTGCAATCTTGCATGCAAGTACTGTGGGGGAAGCATAGATGAAACGGTTATGCCTCCTGAGCCAACGTACTCAATTCAGCAGCTCCGCAGTTTCATAGAGAGCGATCCAAATCCGTCAATAGCCTTTTACGGCGGAGAACCGCTGCTTAGAGTAGACCTGATGGAGAAAATCATGGATAGCATAAATGCAGAACATTACATACTCCAGACGAACGGATTGCTACTCGATAGAGTCAAGCCGGAATATCTGCAAAGGCTTTCTACAATTCTTGTGTCCATAGACGGCGTTAAGGAGGTTACGAACTTTTACAAGGGACAGGTTTACGATAGAATAATGAAAAATGTTCATGCGATCAGAAAGTACTGCAGAGAGCTGATAGCAAGGATGGTTGCCTGTGAGAAGACGGACATATTCAGAGACGTGACCCACCTCCTTAACCATTTCGATTACGTCCACTGGCAGCTTAACGCCGTATGGAGCCCTCCTAAACTGTGGAGCGACTTCTCCGCATGGGTCAAAAGCTATAACAGCGGAATATCCAAGCTCGCAAGTTTCTGGCTAAAGAGGATGGAGAACGGATTTATAGAGGGGATCGTGCCTTTTCTTGGCGTACTGAAAGCGATGTTGTTTGAGCCCAACACTTCTCCTCCGTGTGGAGCTGGTGTGAACTCTTTTGCGATAACAACTGATGGTAGAGTTGTTGCCTGCCCCATCTGCGCTGAATTCGAGTGGAACGTCTTAGGGACGATTGAAGATTGTCCCCTAAGCCTGCCAAAAGTTGAAATCGAAGAACCGTGTAAAAGCTGCGAGTATAGCCATATATGCGGAGGGAGATGTCTCTTCTTCAACAGAGAGAGGTTGTGGGGGAATGAGGGCTTTGAACTCGTTTGTTCAACCGCAAAGCACCTGATTAACGAGATTGCAAGACTGAAACCAAAGATTCAGGAACTTGCCAGAGATGGTATCATCAGTAAGGAAGAACTGTACTATCCTAAGTATAACAACACAACGGAGATCATTCCCTAGCAAAATCAAGCTTGCCTTTTATCATCTTTTACAAATTTTTATAAAATTTCTGTAGAAATCTACACCTCTTTCGGTATGATAGACTTCGGGATGCCACTGAACACCGTATATGGGTTTTTCTACGTGCTTCATTGCCTCTATCTTACATATATCCGACTCCGCTAGCAATTTGAAGTTTTCCGGCAATTTCTTAACCTCATCCGAGTGACTCGCCCATACTCTAAGCTCCCTCGGCAGTCCTTCAAATATCTCGTCATCCTCGACGATTCTTACAATAACCTCTGCATACCCGCCAACCTCACCTTTTCCAACCTCTCCACCAAAAATTTTTGCGAGAAGTTGATGACCCAAACATACTCCGAGAATCGGAACGTCGAGCTCTTTTACATAAATTTCGCAGTTTCCAGTTCTATCCAAACTTGGCCCACCGCCGAGTACGATACCGTCAGCATCTGTTAGCTTCTCAACCGGCGTCGTGTTTTCAACAAGCTTGGATTCTATACCGAGATCGCGTAAAGTTCTGTGGATGAGATGGTTGTATTGCCCATAGTTGTACACTACATATACCTTCACGATGCCACCAGTTTTTGGCGGAAATATTAACCTTTTTGATGCATGGTTTTTGAGAGATGTTGTTAGGAATTGGATAAGCACGTAATTTAGCTAAAACTTCGGCTAGGTTGGTTGAAGGTAGTAAGCTTAAGAATATTAAGAAAATAAAATTTATATAATGCCTTTCTTGTATTTTTTTTACATGGATAACAGAAAGAAGGCAGTGGTGTACTTGCTGCCTTTTGTTATCGCCCTTGCAGCAAGGTTGCAAAACTCTGCAGGTGTTTTCAGCCTAATGCTTCCACAGGGATACGATCCATACTATCACATGCGTCTCGTAGAAATAATAGTAAATTCGGGACACAGACCACCATTTGATTACTATCTTAACTACCCTTACGGATTGCCCATTGGGTGGTTACCGCTATTTGACTATATCTTAGCCACTCCCGGATTGCTGATCGGGTTTGAAGCCTCCAAAGCATTTGCGCTTATCTTCCCGGTCTTGATTGGTCTTCTAATTTTGATTATTATTTATAAAATAGCTATTATGGAGTTCAAAAATGAGTATGTGGCTATAGCAGCTATCCTCATAGGGTCAATAACCCCTGTACTCGTCCACATATCGCTGGCTGGTTACGCTGACTACCACTCATGGAACGTCTTTCTTTTCCTACTTGCCCTATACAGCTACGTAAGATGGGTTAAAAACAGGGAAATCCTATATCTCGTACTTTCTTCCGCTTCGCTAACCCTTCTTGCATTCTCGTGGCTTGGTGCGCCAATTTACTCGGCTATTGTAGCAATAATAGCAATCCATGAAATCGTCAGGCTGAAAGACAAGCTTCTTGCAATATACTCGGCCGCGATTTTCATACCACCGGCGATATCGTTCATCATCAAGCCAGAGCTTGCGCTGCTGTACGTTGCCCTTGCAGCGATCATTGCGCCTGTATACCTAATAATCTCTCTTAATAAAGACAGGTACTTGTATTACTACTTCTCAGCGCTGGTTTTGGCTTTAATTCTCGTGTACTTTTTACCGGGACAGAATATATTCAAGCAGGGTATAAACTACGTTCTCGGTTTTGGACCATTTCTTCCAACGATAACCGAGGCTAAAAGCCTTCAGGTTTTTTCGATAGTGTATCATGTCGGTATTTTCGTAACGATTTTGGTTGTCCTTGCACTTGAAGTTGCGTTTATGGATGAGAACAGATGGCTTGCGCTTTGGTTCTGCGTAGCATTCGTCCTATCATTGATGCAGTTCAGATTTGTTGAAGTTTTTGCGCCACCAGTCGTAATACTTGCAGCTTACGGAGCGTGCAAGCTTTTCCAGAAGTGTGGCTACCGGGTGTGGAGCGAAGACGAAGAAGATAGCGAGAGAATTATAAAGAGAAGAAAACAGAAGAAAAAGAGCAAAAAGGTAGAAGCTGGAATGCAGTTAAAGGACTACCTATTTGTCTCTGGATTTTTTGCAATAATACTGCTCCCATCAGCCGTTTTTGCATTCGAATCCTTTACGATGAGCGATGATTGGTATAATGCTTTAACATGGCTTAAGGATAATACGCCTGCTACGTCATATTATCTCGATCCTACTAAAAAACCGGAGTACAGCGTTTTGAGCTGGTGGGACTATGGAAATTGGATTATCTACGTTGCGAAAAGGCCAGTGGTTTGCAACAACTTCCAAGCTGGAGCAATCGATGCGGCAAAGTTTTTTACCGCCAAAAACGAAGAACAAGCGCTGAAGATAGCCAAAAAAAGGAAAGTTAGGTACATTATCACGGACGAACAAATGGGGATGGCAAACGAGACTATATCAGGAAAATTCAGGGCAATAATGGAGATTGCAGGTTACAACGCTTACCTAATGAACTTCAGCGAATTGATGGACTACTATAATGTTTCGATGTTCTACAAACTGCACTGGGAAAACGCAGAGAACTTAAAGCATTTTAAACTTGTGAAGGACTTCGGGAAGGTCAAAATCTTTGAGGTTAAAACCTAAAATTGTAAAGGCACCACTAAATCTTTTAAACGCCTAGATTCCAACTTGATTTGATGGTAGAAGTTACAATAATCATACCATCGATGAACGAAGAGAATACGATTGGTGAAGTCATTCAGAAAGCGAAGAAGATGCTTGAAAAAACAGGTTTAAATGGGGAAATTGTTGTTGTGGATAATTCAACTGACAAAACGCCAGAAATTGCTACAAAGATGGGGGCCAAGGTTATTAGAGGTGTAAAGGGATACGGCAAAGCCTACCTTGAGGGATTCAAAGTTGCAAAGGGTAAATACATAGTTCTAGCCGATGCCGACGGAACGTACGATCTTTCGGAAGCGTCAAAACTTCTCAAGCCACTGATCAAGAATGAAGCTGACATAGTGATAGGTTCACGGCTAAAGGGAGAAATCAAACCGGGAGCTATGCCTTGGCTCCACCGCTATATTGGAAACCCCTTACTTACATGGGTAATGAACAGACTTTTTGGTACGAACATATCAGATGGCCATTCGGGAATGAGGGCTTTAAAAAGAAGCGTTATTGAGAGGCTGAACTTGAAGTGCCTTGGGATGGAGTTCGCATCGGAAATGCTAATTGAAGCTGTAAAACGCGGCTTGAGAATAAAGGAGGTTCCGATCACGTACTATCCGAGGAAGGGTAGGAGCAAGCTGAGATCGTTTAGAGACGGTTGGAGACACCTGAGGTTCATGTTGCTTTACTCACCAAGCGTTCTGTTCTTCATCCCGGGTTTAATGGGGATTTTTACGGGAGCAGTACTTATGGGATACGTCTTACTGCTCGATCCCATAAGAACGCATACAATTATTTTGGGCAGCCTCTTGTCCCTAATCGGTTTCCAGCTGCTTTCTTTTGGCATCTCCAATAAAGTGTACGCAGCGGAATTTGGGCTGGTAGAACCGGATAGAATAACCAGATTGTTCATGAGGTACAGTGTTTTAGAGGAGGGGCTCATGCTTGGCAGCGCGCTCGTGCTGTTTGGCCTGTTTATGGGATGGCGGATATTCAATATATGGGCACAGAGCGGATATGGAGGGCTAAATCAGGTTAATCATGCAATTCTTGTACTTACACTCATAGCACTGGGCTTGCAAATAATTTTTACATCATTTTTTATTAGCAGTTTGTTAATTAAGAGTGAGAGCAGATGAAGATCGCATTTGTTTACGATGCTGCATATCCCTTCGTTAAGGGTGGCGGAGAAAGAAGAATCTACGAGCTTGCCAAAAGGCTGGCAGAAAAACACGAGGTGTGCTGGATAACGCTGAGGTGGTGGAACAGCGGAAATTCAATTGAGATCGATGGAATAAACTACATCAGCGTTGGAAAGTGCGTGGATTTCTATACCAAAAGTGGTAGAAGACGTATAAGTGAGGCGCTGTACTTCGGAAGGAAAGTCCTCCCAGCGCTTATGAGAGAAAGGTACGACGTGGTTGACTGTACGGCCTTTCCGTATTTCCCCTGTTTTTCTGCCAGATTTTACTCAATGCTCAGAAACACAAGGCTTTTTATTACTTGGCACGAGGTTTGGGGGGATTACTGGCTTGATTACCTCGGTAAACTCGGACATCTTGGGAAATTCGTTGAAAAAAGAGTTGCTATGCTAAAAGCAAAACACATCGCCGTGTCGAGTCTTACGAGAAGAGAGCTGGAGAAGCTCGGTGCGAGTAATGTTGTAGTCGTTCCAAACGGGGTGGACTTTAAAAGAATTGAGAGTGTAAGGCCAGCAGAAGA
>QMZF01000086.1 GCA_003663055.1 Archaeoglobales archaeon
GCTTCAGCCATCGTGTTGACGGCATTTGCTCCCATCGCATCCTTCACATCAACAAGGAGGTGGATTATTAGCATTGGGCCAACAGCGGTATCGATTACCCTTGCTTCCACATCTCTGCATCCACCTCCCAGCTTTACGAGAATAGCATCTTGTTCGTTGGCCTTTTCTATTATCTCATCCTTATGCCTCAACACTTCAATCTTAGCGGCAAAAGGATCTGGAAGTCTTACAACCTGAATCTGACCTATCATAATCGGCGGTGTCGCTTGGGTAACAAAGCCACCCTTAGCCCTCGCCATCTTGGCGGCGTTACTTGCAGCAGCAACAACGCTCGGCTCCTCTATCGCCATCGGTATTAGGTAATCCTTTCCATCGATCAGAAAATTCGTAGCTATGCCGAGAGGAAGTTCAAACGTGCCAATTACGTTTTCGATCATTCTATCTGCAATGTCGAGGGTTAATGCATTCTTCAAAATTAACTGCTTTTCTTCCTCACTTAAGCCAGCAAACTCTGCAACCTTCTTTAGTCTCTCTTCTATGCTGAGCTTGTAAAATCCGGGGATTCTCGATGATTTCATGAATGAAATAAAGGTGTGGGAATTAAAATACTTTCGTTTATAGTTTTTCAGCCGTGTTGTGAAAGGCTTTTTCAGAGAAAAGCTTAAGTTAATGCAGTCAAGCAGCAAAGCAATGATTAAGCTAATTCGTTGTCCGTCGTGCGGGGAGGAAATCGAACTCAACGACCTTTATGAGGGCATGGAAATTCAGTGCAGGCTTTGCAACAGTATCATGATAATCAAAGAAGGAAAACTGCTACTCCTCGATACCAATGAGGAATTTGACCTAGACGAACTCGTACACGAAGAAGAGGAAGAAACGGTTGAAGAAGAATTTGAGGAGGATTACTACTTTGAAGAGGAAGTGTGACATTTTTTATTGAATTTAACATGAATTAAAGTTATAATACGCAAAATGCTTAATATTTTTCGGTAGATTGTGTAGAACCAGCGATGATAAAATTTATTAACTATACCTCGACATCTGCAGACAAAAAACTGGAGGGAGTTTTATTTTACTGGAAGTAAGGTCCCACGGTAGAGGCGGGCAGGGAGTTGTTACATCGGCAGATGTCTTAGCGGTGGCAGCCTTCAAAGAGGGCTACTACACGCTTTCATTTCCAACCTTCGGCGCAGAAAAGCGGGGAACACCAGTAGCATCGTTTTTAAGGGTTTCAGATAAGCCAATAGTACTTAGAGATGAGATATACAGCCCTGATTATGTTGTAGTTCTCGATCCAACCGTTATGGACTCCATAAACGTTGTCTCGGGCTTAAAGGATGATGGAGTGGTAATAGCGAACCATCCCAGTGAAGAAAAGCTAAGAGAGAAACTTCGGGTTAAAGCTGTCGCGATAAACGCAACTAAACTTGCAATAGAGCACCTTGGAAGGCCGATCACAAATACGGTAATGGTCGGAGCCTTTGCAGGTTTAACAGGTTTAGTAAAACTAGAAACACTCAAAAGGACAATCGTCGAATGGTTTAAGAATCCGACAATTGCAGAAAAGAACGTTGCACTCATCGAGCTAGCTTACAGAGAGATGGAAAAAAGGAGGGATCGTTTATGATCAGGATAACCCTCGGAGCCGTATCCAAACCCCTTGAATCCTTAAAAATAAAAACAGGTGACTGGGGTGCTGAGTATCCCGTTATTGATGAAGAGAAATGCATTGGATGTGGAGAATGCGAGATTTTCTGTCCCGATCTATGCATAGAGCTGGTTGAAAGGCCAGAGAGCAAGAAGGAGGAGAGCAAGAAAGCCAAGAAAGTGGCGAAGATAAATTACAATTACTGCAAGGGATGCGGAATTTGCGAGGTGGTATGCCCAGCTGAAGCGATAAAAATGGAACTGAAGGAAATATATAAAGGTGAGCTAAAATGATGAGGGTTGTTAGGGGCTTTTACTCCGTTGCATACAGTGTAAAGCTGTGCAAGCCAAATGTTATCTGCGCATATCCAATTACACCTCAGACTGAGATCGTAGAACGGCTTGCAGAGATGTACGCAAATGGTGAGCTTGAGAACTGTGAGTATGTTACAGCTGAATCGGAATTTGGTGCAGCGTCAATACTTGTTGGCGCTTCTGCCGCTGGTGCTAGAACCTTCACAGCTACATGCTCGCAAGGTCTCATCTTAATGAGTGAAGTTTTGTGGAACGCTGCTGGTATGCGATTACCGATAGTACTCGTTAATACAAACCGCTCTTTAAGCGCCCCACTCAGCATATGGAATGACCACCAAGACAGCATGGCGATGCGCGACGCTGGAATAATTCAGGTTTACGTTGAGAACAACCAGGAAGTCCACGATATGATCCCGCAAGCCTTTAAGATTGCCGAAGACCGCCGGGTAATGCTGCCCTTCATGGTATGTATGGATGGCTACAAGCTAACCCATGCATATGAACCCGTAGATTTGCTCAGCCAGGAACTCGTCGACTCCTTCCTACCGCCTTACGACCCGCCAATAAAGTTGACAACGAAGAACCCCCTAACCTTTGGAAGTTATGCAACGCCCGATTACTACATGGAGTTCAGGGTTGCGATGCATAATGCAATGGAGAGAGCAAGAAGGGTAATGGAGGAAGTCTTCAGAGAGTGGGCCGAGGTAAGTGGACGAGACTGGGGTGGCCATATTACAAATAGTCAAGAAGCAGAAACTTACGTAATTGCAATGGGCTCCCTTGTTGGACTCGTTAGAGATGTAGTTGAAGAGCTGAGAAAGGATGGAAAATCCGTAGGACTGATAAAGCTCAGGACTTTTCGTCCTTTTCCCGCCAAAGAACTGAGAAAGGCTCTTAAAGATGCAAACAAGGTGATAATTTTCGAGCGCAGCCTCTCGCTCGGAAGCGAGCCGCCAGTTACTCTGGACGTTAAATCAGCAATTCAGAAGATGGATGTAGATGTATACTCGCTTGTTGTCGGACTTGGAGGTAGAGACGTGCCTAGAGAAGTCGTAAAGCGGAACATTGAGGACGTGCTAGATGGTAAAACAGAGCCCGGCCTGCACTTCGAAGCGAAGCAGTTTGAAGAGGTGATTGTGTGAAGGCCTTCGGTTCGGGCCATGGAGCTTGCCCTGGATGCGGTCTGCCTATAGCAGTTAAGAACGTTCTTGAAAGCGTTGCACCGTGCTTCGTGGTTAACTCAACTGGATGTCTCGAGATCATAAGTTCGCAGTATGGCAAGAGCGCGTGGGGTGTTCCATACATTCACTCACTCTTTGAAAACGCTGCTGCCGTTGCTGCAGGCATAGAAGTTGCGCTTAAAGCTCTTGGAAGAACAGATGAGGGGCCAATAGTAGTATTTGCGGGAGATGGCGCAACGGCTGACATTGGAATCGGTATGCTTTCGGGCATGTTCGATAGGAGGCATAACGTGCTCTACGTCTGCCTTGATAACGAAGCCTACCAAAATACGGGCAATCAGCAGAGCGGTTTAACTCCTACGGGCTGTTATACTACAACAACTCCTTCAGGAAAGATGTTGCCAGGTAAACTTGGGCCGAAGAAAGATATGGTGGCAATAGCCCTTGCCCACAAAGTACCGTATGTCGCAACCGCAAGCGTTGCATTTCCCAGAGATATCAGGAGAAAGGCGAAAAGGGCGTTGGACTTCGACGGGCCTAAATACCTGCAGATACACTCACCCTGCGTAACCGGATGGGGTATCGAAGGTAGGCAGGCAATTCCAATTGCGAGGCTTGCAGTCGAGACAGGCCTATATCCAATTCTGGAATACGAATACGGAAAACTCGTCAGAGTGAGGAAAATTAAGCAAAGAAAACCCGTAGAAGAGTATTTAAAGCTTCAAAAGAGGTACAGACACCTTCTCAAGCATCCAAGGGGCTACGAGATAATGGAAGAGTTACAACGAATTGCCGATGAAAACGCTATGAAATTCGGCCTGGATGTTTGATTGAGAAAAATCTATTTTCACTACCATTTTTTCTGTTGCATGCGTAGAGGAGAAGCACTAGAAATATCACGCCATGTCGCCAGTGAGGTTAGAAAGGCTGTTCTCGGTATCGCAGGCAAGAAAGAGGCTGGTTTAGAGGTTGGAATTGGAAAAGACGGAACTCCAACAAAAAAAATCGATATGGTTGCAGAAGAAGTCGCTCTTTCCATTTTGAAGCAGTACGATGTAAAGGTGATTAGCGAGGAGTCTGGAGTTGTTGGTGAAAGCGAAACAATCGTGGCTCTCGACCCCGTTGATGGGACATTCAACGCAACAAGGGGTGTTCCTATCTATTCCATAGCCCTGTGTTTTTCAAGAGGGGAAAAACTTGAGGATACTTTTTTTGGTTACGTTATGAACCTCGCTACCGGTGTGGAATACTGGGCTGACAGCGTAGCCTACAAAAATGGAGAGCAAATAAGAGTGTCTACAGAGAACGCTATAAAATGCAACGCCATAATGTATTATCCCCGCAAAGAATACGGTTTCAAGAGAATGAGGATTTTTGGAAGCGCTGCTTTAGAAATCTGCTTCGTAGCCGACGGTTCTTTTGACTGCTTTATCGATGTTCGCGACATCCAAGGAAAAGGATACCTTAGAGTCTACGACGTTGCTGCATCGCTGTATATAGCAGAAAAGGCTGGAGCAGTGGTCACAGATGAGAGAGGCAGAAGTCTAGGAAACAAAAGGTTTACAATGGAGGAGAGATTTAAAGTTGTTGTGGCAAACGAAAAACTCCACCCAAAACTTCTGAAAGTTCTGTAAACAGTAGGTGTCGAGATGAGAGCGGCGATAGTATACAAGCCGGATTCCTTTGGCGTAGCTGAAGATGTCAGGAAGTTCCTTGAAAGTATGGGTGTAGAAGCTGAAATTTGCGAACAATCAAGGGAACTTGAAAGCTACGACTTTATAGTGAGTGTTGGAGGAGACGGCACGATTCTGAGAACACTTCAAATGCTTGACCACTGCCCACCAATATTCGCTGTAAATACTGGCAAGGTTGGGCTTTTAACACATGCAGATCCAGAAAACTTCAAGGATTTGCTGGGAAAATCGGTGGAAAATATGGATGTTGAAGAATTCATGCGCATAGAGTGCTTTGCCAATGAAAGACTTATCGCACTCAACGAGATTGCCTTGCTCACAGCAGTTCCGGCAAGACTAGTTGAGATGACCATCAGCGTTGATGGCGTTGAAATAGAACGTATGAGGGGAGATGGCCTGTTAATTTCCACGCCAATAGGTTCTACAGCCTACGCCCTTTCAACGGGCGGTCCTATTATAGACCCGTACATGGCGTGTATGCTCGTCGTTCCCGTCGCTCCATTCAAGCTCGGCTGGAAGCCATGGGTGGTTGGGGCTGATAGAGAAGTTGTGGTCTCTATCCATAACAGGCCCTGCTTGGCCATAGCTGATGGCCATAAGATGGTGGAGGTTCAGCCGGAAAGCAAAATCGTTGTTAGGAGGTCCCCTTATCCGGCAAGATTTTTCAGAATAGAAGATAGAATAAGGAGAATTGCTGAAATGCTCAAAAAGATGGATTAAACTCTGGCTGCAACACACATACGCCTCAGTATTTGCTCGCCCTCCCTCGTTCCTTTAACCACGAGAAGGTCGCCAGCTCTCATCATGGTCTGAGCTGTAGGATGCGTTATCCATCTATTGCCCCTCTTGATCGCAACGACGTGCATTCC
>QMZF01000087.1 GCA_003663055.1 Archaeoglobales archaeon
CTTGATCTCGATCACTTCCCTTGCAAGCAGCATGCGCTCTTCTATCAGCTCGAAAAGCCCGTCATCGTCCTTCGATTCGTACGCTATGCGCGGCAGGTTGAGCGTTACCACTTGCAGGCTGCCAGTTCTCATGCAGCCCCTTGCAAAGTCCTCCCAGTCACTGGCGTCTGGCGACAAAACAAGCCTGCAGCACTGAGCGAAGACGTTGTCTGGCAGGTAGCCTGCAAGCAGATTGAGGAAGTACGGCGTGCCATATTTTGCAACGCACTTGTGAACGAGAATCATGAAATCTTCGAAGCCCTCCTTTCTGAAGTTCTCCTTGCGAAGCTTGTAGTTTGGCTTGGGGAAGAAGAAAGGCTTTCCGACATAGTCGCCTTCTAAATAGACTTCTGTCAGGGCTTTTGCAAATGCAATAGCTTCTTCTTCAAAATCGCCATAGGTGACGGATTCCTTCTGAATGCCACCCGGCAGAATCGCTGGCAGTTCTGCGACTATGCTCGGAACGCCGTATTCGATGTCTATGTCGCTGAAAACCGTCTGACCACCTCTTGCAACGTACATCTGGCTCATCTCGTAGATGAACATCTGGGCGAGCTGCTTTATCTCTTTGTAAGATTTTCCGGCCATGTAAGGAGCAAGCCAGACGTTGAAGAAGTCTAAACCCTGCCCGCCGGCGAAGTTCGTTTGAGCTGCAGCCAAAGCCTTTGCCGCATGCAGAACTGCAACTTCGGCGTTCTTTGCAGGCCCAGCCACGGCCGTGTTTTCTCCAGTTCCATCAACTTTAAGACCGTTCTTCAAAAACCACCGCAAGTCGTGCTGGAAGCAGTAGGGGCGGGTAGCGAAGTATTCCAAATCGTGTATGTGTATCTCGCCCCTCATATGCGAGTCTGCAAGCTTCAGCGGTAGGAGCTTCAGTAGGGCATACTCCTTCATCACCCTGTCGGCTACAAGCTTGTGTATCGTTTCTGGGTTGTGCTGCAGGTTTGCGTTTTCTCTGCTTCCCTTCTCAATAAGCTGCGTCGCATCGTAAACTGGCAAGCCGAGGCGCGTGTAATTAGCTCTTTCTACTTCAAGTCCCCTTTCCAGAAGTTTAACGTTAACGATTTCCCTGATGAGCGGCGCTGATACAAATTCTAGGTTTAAAGCCTTAATTCCGTTTTCAACCTCAACGGCTATTTCCTCGGCTATTTGCCTGCCAACCCCCACTTCCATTACGAGGGATTCAACGATCCTGTTTCTGTCAAAGGGCTCGAGTGTGTTTCGTGATGTTCTTACCAGAATGTCGTGTTTTTCAAGCTCCAGAGCGGTATCTCTTTTAAGCATAGCTTTAAGTAGCTTTTTAATATACTTAACAATTTCACTTGATGTAGTGGAAAACAAATTTGATTTTATCAATCCATAAAAATGGGTGTCGGTGTAAAGCACATGAAAGCTAGAACAAAGGCAAACGTCCCCAAGATAATTCTCCTACCATCAAGAGGTGTTTCATCATCAAGTGGGGCAGGATGGGGGTGCATGGAGAAAAACAAGGTTATCAAACCCCAGAGGATCCATATGGTGCCAGCTCCTGTACCTTCGCTCACCTCCACCGCGTAGCCGAGTACTATCAGAATAAGGGGGGTTAGCCTTGAAATTATCTCGCTTTTCTTTCCAGCCATTGCCCGCATTACATGTCCGCCATCGAGTTGGCCGACGGGAAGCATGTTGAGAAACGTTATGAACATCCCCACCCAGCCTGCAAACGCTACTGGATGTATGTACATGCCACTGAACCCTGTAGCTACTGCAATCAGGTGAAACAACGGAGGAATTCCTATCTTGATTGCCTCGGTTGGAGGGGGAGTGTGTTCAAGTCTGAGGCCAATAAAAGTAACGACTATGGATGCAATAATTCCGATTAGGGGGCCAGAAACACCGACATCGAACAGGGCTTTTCTGTTTGGAATCGGGCCTCTATGCTTAATGACTGCACCGAGAGTTCCAATTATTGTCGGAAAGGGAATAAAGTAGGGTAGAGATGTCTTCAATCCCCATCGTTTCGCAACGAAGTAGTGTCCCATTTCGTGGCTGCCAAGGACAAAAAGAACGGCAAACGAGAAAACTATCCCGCCTAGCAGATTAAACTTCTCGTAGAACGTAGAACCGATGAGTGTCGTGGAGATAAACGTTGCGAGCAGAAGAACCACGTTTATCCATGGCCTCTCCTTCCTTTCCCTAACATCAACAACAGCTTCGCCCATGTGCCATCCAATGTTGACATCGTAATCAGCCGAAAATGAGAAGATGTAGCTGGCAGCGTTTCCCTTCGGAATAACGTAGAATCTGATACCTCCAGGTATTTCTCGAAAATCGTAAATAAAGAAGTACTTTTCGAGTTCGCTCCTTATTGCCTCGATTTCTTCACTTCTCAACCTCTATCCATCCTTCCCTTCCCGCACTAACCCTAACAAAGTCCCCGTTCTCAACGATATCCAATATATTGGCATCCGGTCTGTCAAGTAACGGGATTTCAGCGATTATTGCACCAACTGCTATGATCGCCTCGCTTTCTACGTTTATTATCGCTTTTGGTGCGGTTCCAGCTTTCTTCATCCTCAACAGCACGTAAGTTCCGACGGTTGAACCCCTCGCTGACGGAAAGATAAATATCTTATTGGTTATGCTTTCTCCAGCGATGTCGCTATCTTCCGCAACAACTATGCCCGTTTCAACATCTACATCGCCAAGGAACGAGAAGCTCCTTCTGCTTACTATCGCTTCTCCCTCTGCCTCGCCCCTCGATATGACCCTCGCTTTAATTTTCAAGAAATCACCTTCTCGAACGCTTTAACCTGTTCCTCGCTTATGTCGGTAAGTATTATCTTCTTTATCCCCGTTCCACCATCTATGTGCTTCTTTATCTCCTCAACCATTATTTTTGCAGCTTCTTCTCTCGAAAAACCACCTACGCCCGTACCCATTGCCGGAAATGCGATGCTTTCGATTCCCAGTTCGTCGGCCTTTTTCAAAGCTGCTCTTACAGCAAGCCTTATTTTGTTTTCGTCCGTCTTGAAGTCCAGTTCCATCGTGGGAGAATGAATTACGTACTTCGCTTTCAGCTTGCCTGCTGTAGTTTCAACTGCCTCGCCTATCTTTATCGGGCCTTTTGCAACCGCCTCTTCCTCTATTTCCTTCCCTCCAGCCCTCTTTATCGCTCCCGCAACTCCACCACCCATGATCAGTCTTGTGTTCGCTGCGTTTACGATTGCATCCACTTCCAGCTTGGTTATGTCGCCGAGTAAGGCAACAATCTCAACACCTTTGTATGTCCCCATAAACAGAAGTTCACAAAGGAGGGATATATCGATACCGATTGGCAACTTAATAAGATTACATTTTAAACAAAAAAACCTTAAATTCAGCAAAACTTCAGCTTACTTACGCTGTTACCGTTGTAGACGGAAACAATTCCCGGTGTTGGGTTTAAGTTCATTTTTCGCTGAAATTCAGTCTGAGATTGCCAGCAACTTGAGTTTACGAGAAAAACACCTCTGTAAAATGAAGTCCCATACGTGTGGATGTGTCCAGAATGGAGAACATCGGGCACTTCATCGATTACGAGGTAGTCCTCTTTTTCCGGAGCTATCGGCGAGCGGTTGCCGTAGGATGGGGCTAGATGTCTCCTCTTCAGCAGCTCCTCCATTGCCTTGGTAGGCTCTTCGTAGCTCAGGCGAGGAATCTTCGTTACGAGGTCGTCAAGACTTCTCCCGTGATATATCAGGATTTTTACGCCTTCTACATCAACGAGTGCTGGATTTCCAACGTGAATAACGTTGTTCGAGAACAGACTTGCGTGCTCCTTCAACAAGCATGGCTGAGGTTCTGCCTGCCTTACTGCGTCGTGGTTTCCTGGCGACAAGATAATCTTAACCCGCTTTGGCAACTTGTCGAGCTGATAGGCGGCTTCTTCATACTGCTGGTATATGTCCACTATGGCCAGCTCTTTCTCCTGTCCGGGATATATGCCTATCCCATCGACGATGTCACCAGCGATGACGACGTACTTCACACTTTCTGCCAGATTCTGACTTCTTTCATCCCCAATTTCGCAGTTAAGCCAGCTAACAAAGCGGTTCCACGCATCCTCGATAAAAGCATCGCTTCCGAAGTGTGTGTCTGAGGTAAACGCAACGCCAAAGCCCCAGTTTCGCTTTACTCCATTCATGGGGACATCTGGAAATACTATGCGGTCCGCAATTAGATTTCTGCCCTTCAATATGCCGGAAACTCCTATGACCTCATCTCCTAGCAACTCCATCGCAACCTCTTTCAGCTTTCCGCTTGCTATTACGTTGATAAAGCCCGTTTTATCTTCAAGCTCAACGATTGCATTCCCGCTTGCAGTTTCCCTAACATCGTTGACCATTCCTATTACTTCAACCTTCTCAGCCCTCACCTTGCCGACAGAAGAAATTGGAATGGGGTTCACTCTGTTTCTGAGGAGCCTTGAAAGCTTCTCATATCTGGAATTGAAGTACGCTACGAAGTCTTCAACGCTGCCCTCGCAGCAAGAATTGCCCGTTATGTCTTTCACGATGTTTACTCTACCGCTATCGAGTTCGGAGACCGGCTGGAGTGAAGGGCTAGATTTTACTTTTTGAGATTCTACTTTCTTCTCGCAACTCTTTATGGCATCAAGGATTGGCAAAATGTCCTCGGCTGTTATTATGAAGCTCCCATTCGCAAGCCTGCAAACCTCAGCAATAACCCCATCGAGCTTCGAAGGAGCGAGACTTTTGAGAACCTCAACCGCAGACGGGTGGACGTTGTAGCCGTACATGGCAAATTTCGTTATAATCAGCTTGGAGTCGATATCTTTAATTACCATCCCCAATCCTCCGCCACCATGAAAGATATCATTAAAGACATACTCTCAACCCTCATTACTGTTGCGGTTATTATTGCTGTCGGTATAGCCATAACCGGAACGTGGCCCTTCATGGTTGCCGTTGAATCCGGGAGTATGGAGCCCCATATGCACCGTGGCGACGTCATATTTCTTCTTAGTCCAGATAGAACGAAGATAGTGACTTGGGAGGAAGGTAGAAACACCGGATATACGAGTTTTGGTGACTACGGCGATGTAATCGTTTACTATCCGAATGGGGATAGGAGTAGAACACCGATAATACATCGCGCCCTGTACTGGGTTGAGAAGGGTGAAAAGATGCCAAACGGAGATCCCGCGCCGCATTCAGGCTATATAACGAAGGGTGATCACAACCCGATTCCTGACCAGCCCAAGCTTTCGATGCCCGTAAAGCCAGAGTGGATCGTGGGCGTTGCAAAGTTCCGCATACCCTACGTCGGGTACGTGAGGTTGATATTTAGATGATTTTTATGATTGTCCAGCTCTGGCTGACTTCAATCTCGCCTATTGAAAGAAGCTTGAACGCATTTTTTCATCAGCTCTGGCTTTATACGTTGCGAAGCCCGTATAGCCGTAGAGTTCTACTCTTCTCTTTGATCGACTAGCGTCAGGAGTCGATTCTGATGACATTTAGACTTGCTGCAATCGCAGCGAGATCTATCGCCTTGAGAGAGTCATCTTTATGCTCTCGCCATCGTAGATTCCTTTCCGGCAAAGCAATCGGCATGCTCTCGATCCCATACCTGTTGGCGTTAAGC
>QMZF01000088.1 GCA_003663055.1 Archaeoglobales archaeon
CCTTGCAGTTCATGAAGGACTGGAAAGGAGAGGATTCATCGTATCTGCTCCCCGCTGCAATCATCCTTGCCCTTGCAATTGTTATAGCGTACAGAGCGATGGCTAAACGGTAAAACTCTTCTCGTGAACATCAGTTTGGAAGTAATCTGCTTTCGGTGGACATCGATTTCCCTTTTTTGGCATCCTTTGCAATAACTCCGATCTGCCATTGTAGCTTCGTTTTTTCGCTAACTTCATCGTCTTTCTCCGGTTTTACTTTGCTCCACGAGCTTCAATTTTCAGGGTTAATACTGAAACTATAAAGTTTAGATTATTTCGACTTTGAACATAATCATCAGCTACTTATTCTCCCATGGCTCTAGAATTATTGATCCATGAAGCACGTTAAACAAGTAAAGCTGTACGTAGCGAACAGAAATGAGAATTGCACGGAGTGTAACTTTTGCAAGAACTTTGTTTGTCCCTCCTTAGAAGAGTGTATAGGCTGCGGAGCTTGCTACTTGGCATGTCCAAACGAAGCTGTGGAGATGAAAGAAAGAGAAGTCGAGAGGCACATTCGGATTAAAGTCGATGGAGAGACCTTTTCAGTTCCAGATAAGATAACGGTCAAGAAGGCTTTGGAGATAGTTGGCTACGAATTCTCGAAGTTTCCTGAAAGAGGAAAGATTTTTGCTCCTTGCGAGGTTGGAGGATGTTGGAGCTGTGCTGTAGAAGTCGATGGAGAGCTTAAGCCAAGCTGCGTAACACCGATTAGAGACGGCATGCGTATTGAAACCCATGTTGAAAGTTACAAGGAGCCAAAAAGACTAGTTCACGGTTTCAGCGGGCATACGGTTGGAGGAGTTGGGACTCCTTGGTGGCTTAAGGGTTATGGCTACATAGAGGCTGCCTGCTTCGCTTGTGGCTGCAACTTTCGCTGCCCTCAATGCCAGAACTGGACAACTACCTATTGCGGGAAGGACTTGCCGCTAACGCCAGGGATCGCAGCAGAGCTCATGACGAAGCTTAGAAGAGCTATCGGCGTTGACAGAATGGCCATATCGGGTGGAGAGTGCACGCTCAACAGGAAATGGCTAATTCAGTACATTCAAGAGTTAAAAAAGCTGAATCCGGATAAAGAAGCAAGGTTTCACGTAGACACAAACGCATCGATATTGACGGGAGATTACATCGATGAGCTCGTTAACGCTGGAATGACGGACATAGGAATCGACGTCAAAGGTCTAAAACTCGAAACTTTCCAGCGAATAACTGGATTAGATTCTAAGCTCGCTGAAATCTACATGAAGACGGAGTGGAATGCCTTGAAATACGTGCTCGATAACTACAGCAGTGAAGTCTTCGTTGGTGTGGGAATCCCCTACAACAGGGATTTAATTTCTATGGGCGAGGTGAGGGAAATTGGAGAAAGGATAGCCGAAATGGACGATGAAGTTCAGGTTTGCGTACTTGACTACAGGCCGGAGTTTAGGAGCAGGATTAAGAGGCCAACTTTTCAGGAAATGTTTGAAGTCTGGAAAGTTTTGCATGAAACTGGCCTAAAGACCGTGATCTGTCAAACTGTGCATGGATACATCGGGCCGGATGGCAAACTTAGCTTATAACGTTCGCAGTTTAGCAGCAAAGCTATTCTATGAGCAGTGAAACACTAAGCATATGCTCAGGAGAAAATTTCTGAAGTTTGCCGCTGCAATTTTTGCAGCCATCGCCGGTATTTTAGCATTCAAGTCAGGATTTAGATTGGATAGATTGGAGGAAGAAAGAATGAAAATAGAAGCTAAAGAAGTAATCAAACTTCCCGAACCCAGAAAAACTGGCAGAGTTTCGGTAGAAGAGGCGATAAACAGCCGTCGTTCAAGAAGGTCGTACAAGAACGAACCAATAAGTTTAAACGAGATTTCACAGCTCTGCTGGGCAGCTCAAGGGATAACCGAGCCGATATACAAGTTTAGGGCTGCTCCGTCTGCCGGTGCTTTGTATCCGCTGGAGATATTTCTGGTTGTTGGAAATTCAGAAATTGAGGCTGGGATATATCACTATTCACCCTCAACGCACAGCTTGAGACTTGTGAAGGAGGGAGACTACAGAGAAGACCTGTGTGAAGCTTCGCTCGGACAAAGCGCGGTGGAAGAGGGGGCGTTGAGTATAGTTATTACAGCGATCTACGAGCGAACTATGAAGAAGTATGGGGAGAGGGGCATCAGATACGTGCACTTGGAAGCCGGACACGTTGCACAGAACGTCTATTTGCAAGCAGAGGCTTTGGGCTTAGGAACGGTTTCAATAGGGGCGTTTTACGACGATAAGGTTAGGGATGTGCTCTCACTGCCAGAAGAGCACGTACCGCTCTACGTGATGCCTGTGGGTAGAAGGTATTAAGATTATTTGGAAATTTTTGATGTCAGAAAATTCGAATGTTAGAAACATTTAAATGTTGGAAAATTCAAGTTAGGACAATGTCAGAAATCGTAAGGGTTGGAAAAAAGCACGTAATAGTAATTCCCGCAAAGATTAGAAGGGAGGTTGGGTTAAAGGAGGGCGATCTGCTGAGAGTTAAGGCTGAAGGCAACAGTATAATCCTGGAACGTGTAACGTCCAACCCCTTCAAGATACTCGCTGACGTCATCGGCGAACCTTACAGCGAGAAGAGAGACGAGAAAAAGGCAGAGAGGTGGCTGAATGATGCCAGTAGCTGATACAGAACTGCTTTTCGCTTTGAATCCCAACGACAAAAAGCACAGTAAGGCTTTGAAAGTGTTGTCTATAAAAGGCCTAAAGGTTACCGATACCGCCCTTTTCGAGTTTCAGGTAGTGCTGAGGGCGAGAGGAAGAAAAGCTGGGGAGGTTGCTTTAGCTATGGAAGCGTTGAAGCAAATATTCGAGAGTAGAAAAATAAAGGAAGTTTCAACAATAAACACTGATTTGTTCATTAAACAGGCGGAGATAGAAGAGAAGTACGGACTGAGTTATTTTGACAGCATGATCGCTGCATCGGCCCTAGCTATAGACTCTTCAGTCGTCTCTGATGATGTGGCGTTTGACAGAGTTCCGGGACTAAAGAGAATCCCTTTGGGTTGAATTTAGCTGATTCTTGTGGCTCTTGAATCTAATGAGGAGTGAAGGTTGAGAAAGTTAGAGAATTCGAGGAACATGATCAACGAAATACTTGAAGGAATCCCAAGCTTCTCCGAAGAGCTTGGATTGGATCTAAAAAAGCCAGAAGACAGGTTCAAATGGTTCATAGCTTCGATCCTCTTCGCAAAGCCGATTTCGTTTAAGATAGCCAGTAAGACCTTTGGACTGTTTCTCATACACGGACTAACATCGCCTGAGAAAATACTGGATGCTGGATGGGACAGACTTGTTGAACTGCTTGATGCTGGCGGCTATGTAAGATACGACTTCTCAACCGCTTCGAATATTCTTGAAACCGTAAAAGCCCTGAAGGAAAAGTACGGTAGCCTTGAAAAACTGCACAATGAAGCGAAAAGTTCAAAGGATCTCGAAAGAAAGCTTATGGAATTCAAGGGCGTTGGAAAAACGGCTGTCAACATTTTTCTGAGAGAGCTGAGAGGAATTTGGGAGAAAGCAAAGCCTAAACCTTCAAAAATAGCCTTATCGATGGCTGAAAAGCTGAGAGTTGATGCTGAAAAGTATGAATCCAAGCTCGTGAGGATTTACCTTGAATATTGTAAGAAGAAGAGATGTGAGGTTTGTCCTGTTGTGGATTACTGCTTCCATTCTATTCTGGGTAGGTGACTTTTTATGGTTTTGCGATAATGGGGGAAACATGAAGCTACCGAAGGCCGTTTAACATTGTGGTATTGAAAGGGCAATTAGCGTTAGTGAGTGGTATTGGAAAGTAAATTGTAAAACTTATATAGGGAGCTAAATGTTGTTTTTATGAGTATAAAAAGAGGGTGGGTATATTGAGACTTACTCGTAAAAGTGCAAAAGAGTTACTACTTGAATTGTACAAAGAGGATTTAAAAGAAATTGCTAGAATATTCAGACTGCCAGTTTCAGGAACAAAGAGTGAGTTAGTTGAAACGATTCTAAATAACGTTAAACTATCTGAACTTTCAAAGACATTAGAACTCTATTTTGAGGAAGAAGAGTTAGAATCGAAGAGTAAACCGGAGAAAAAGGAAATTGATGCCGAGAAATTATTTAGAGATACAGTAAAACTGCTCAAAAAGCTCAAGTTGCCCCGACTTCCGAAAGTTAAAGACGAGGATGATTTAAAACTATACATCTCCGGATTTCTGCAAGGAGCGTATCAAAGAAGGAAAATAGAGGTAAGAAATGAAGTTCTTGGAATAAAAGGACAAGTAGACATTCTTGTGGGAAATGCAGTAGTTGTTGAAGTAAAGTACATTAAAGGTGCCGCAGAAGCTGATAAAGGAATCGGACAAGCCAAAAGATATGCAAAAATGTATCCTTACGTTATCTTGTACTATTATGATCCCCAAAAGAGAAGCCACCACGACAAATCCTCTGTAAGTGAAGAGAACATGGAATTAATTACGTATCCTAGGTGATTTTCGCTTGTAGCGATTGGTGTTGGTTAGCAAACTTTAAGTTTTCTTTAAATAAAAACAATTTGAGGTGCGCCGAATGACCAAAAAAAGAAGAAAGAGAATTTATAACCCCATCACCGGTAAATATTACGAAGTTAGACAAAGAACTACAAAGAGTGGAGTAAAGGGACAGATTAAAGGTTTATGGCATCCACCTAAGAAAAAGAAGAAAAAGAAGTCAATTTGGGATCTACTGTAAGCTGAAATGAAGATTTTTCTTGATGCCAATATCATAGCAGATTGGATTTTGATTAAAAATAAAGCACAAGAAGTAACCGATGAAACCGAGGACAACGTACTAACTGAAAGATATAGGTATATGGGCTATTCATATAAATTGATTGAAAAAATACGATCATTGGGGCTAAAAGCTTACACATCCCAACTGTCCATTGCAGAAGTCTTTTCAGTTATATATGATGATGTGATAAATTTGAAGCTGTTTATGAAAGCTATTCCAACAGCAGCATGGAATTGGCTAAGTATTAGAGAAAAGGAACTACTCGATGATGAGGAAGCCTATGAGATCTATGAGGGAATACTAGAGAGATTTGATGAATTGTTCTTAAATGTGGAAATAGTTGATGAGGTTCTTGATTTAGAACTTCTAAGCCATCTAATTTTAAAGTTAGGGTTGAGAACACATGATGCTTTGTTACTTACTACAGCAATTCTTAACGGGATGGATTACTTTGTTACGAGGGATGAAAGATTAATTAGAAAAACAAGAAAACTCAAAAAAATGCCTAAAATAGTAATTCTAAGACCCCAAAGCTTACTGAGCAAAATTGGCTAGAAGAAATTTATGTGAGGTGAAATCTCTCTGGTAGAAATGTTAAAATTGTAGAAAAATATTAGTCGTTCCTACTGCAGCGGACACGTCTAACGTTCTAACAATATAAGAATCATGTTCCTTAAAAGTTTTAGACGTGAAAGTGACGGGATCGTGTGGTACTACTAAACTAAATTTTAACCCACTCACCAGCCCTCAGCAGGTAGATCTCTCCGCCAGTTCTCGACCCAGCAATTAATTCGCATTCCCCTACAATCCTTATAACACCGCCCCGCATCTCGTTTCCAATCCAA
>QMZF01000089.1 GCA_003663055.1 Archaeoglobales archaeon
GAGAACGGCCAGTTCTTCAACTGCTATACCTCTTTGCTTTGCGAGTTTTTCCATATTTTCCAGATGTCTTCGAAGAGTTGCTCTGCCAACTTTCTGCTTTCTGGTGAATTTCTTTGCATACATTATTGGATAGCCGAGTTTCTTTGCTGCATGGAGAAAGGCTGAACCAATCGACGGAATCATATCGACGGCATCATAAGCTGTTGAGGTTGAAGACTTCAGCTTTCTGAGTTTTTCAATCTTTTCTGGTATTGAGGAGCCCACTTCTTCTGCAAAGAGTTCCGCGTATCTATACGAGATTACAAGCCCATACTGTTTTTTCATTTTTCTCTTTACGCTGAATATGCCAAATCTTGCAAGGAGTAAGGCAATTCCATCAATGAGTTCCTTTGAAGAAGAATAGACCCTTATCATCTTCCTCTCCGCATTTATATTCCCATCGCCATCGAAATAGCCCTGCAGCAAGCCCCTCACGAACTCCGTCTTTGCGTTGAACACGAACTCCGGTAGTTTCTTCTCCTTCGATGTTCTGCCAAACTGCTTGACGAAATCACTTAACAAAGAAGAATATATTCTCACGTCGTGACCTCTGGCAAACCCACTGTAGTTGTCGTATTCTGCAATGCTAAGACCAAACTTGGAAGCAAACCTTCTTACGTTCTCAAGAAGCTCCTCGTTAACGTTGGATATCGATACGTAGTACTTCGTTGCGTAGCCCTCTGCCAAATATACGCCGATGAAGTAACCAAAATCGAAGTCGAGTTCGAATTCCCTTGGTAAGGCCTTACTTCTTCCCTTCGGCTTTATCTCCTCATTGCTTACGATATAGTTTCCGTGCACATGCTGGCTCACGTCTATCACTTCAATGCAGTTAGCTGGCATGGACTTTACTACAGGTATTCTGTCACCAACTCTCAGTTCTGAACCTCTTACCGGCACGATCTTGTTGTTGCTTCTAATTACAAAGGAGTGATAAGGCGTTGCTGTAATCTGTCTGCCGGATCTCGTTCTAATTCTGATGAGTTTTTTCGGAGCTTTGTGCCTTATGCAGCTGACGACTTTCTTCCAGCGAATCTTTTCGTCCTGATCGAGGCTCAAAACGAGGACTTCTTCTGGCAGGTCGCAAACTTCTGAATTGCCGATTCTGATAAACCCGTATTTCTTCACCGCTTCATCAACGAATTTGCCGATTTCCACGGGCTTAACCATTTCTCCCTCCTTGACAATTATGCGTTCCTCGTATGGCAAAGACATCTGCGTGCCGGGCTCTCCTATCGATTGCGCTGCTACTATGCCAGCTGCTTCTCCGGGCTCCATCAGATTTGCGAGATAAGCTTGATAACATCGCTCCGCTATCTTCTTCGCTTTGGTTTTGTTGACACCGAGTTTCTCAAGTTCAGCTTTCAGCTCATCCTTGATAGCCTTCGGAAGCGGATATTTATCGAGAATTTCATCATAATTCACGCTCATGTTCCTCCCACCACTTCATTGATTATCCTCTTAATATCAACGGCTTTACCTCTAAAGCTCTTCATCGGATCGATCCCGTCTTCGCCATAGCGGAACTGTATAAGCATGCCGGACGTTTGTTCTCTAACGGTTCCATCGTACTCCACCTTCAAGTCCTGCAACGCATTTATCAGCCTGCGCTGGAGATAACCGGACTGGGAAGTCCTTACCGCTGTGTCGACGAGACCTTCCCTTCCACCCATGGCATGGAAGAAGAATTCCACCGGGCTTAGCCCCTCTTTATAGCTACTCCTGACGAATCCTCTTGCCTTAGCCCCCAGATCACCGGGCTTGAAGTGGGGGAGTGTGCGGTTTGTGTAAGCGTAGCCCCTCTTTATGCGCTCTCCTCTGACCGACTGCTGACCGATGCAGGCGGCCATCTGGGTAAGGTTGAGCATAGAACCCCTCGCCCCGCTTACAGCCATGATTACTGCCGAGTTGTCCATGCCGAGGAACCTGCCAGCGATCTTTCCTGCTTGGTCTCTCGCCCTGCCCAAAACCTGCATGATCTTCATTTCGAGGGTTTCCTCTATGCTCCTGCCGGGCATGGGCTCGAGGTTTCCTTCTCTGTATGCCTTTATTAACTCCTCAACCTTCTTCTCCGCCTCGTTTATTACCTCGTGTATCTGGCTTATCGCCTCCTCCGGAATATCTTCATCGCTTATTCCGAATGAGAAGCCCGTGTGCATTATCGCCCTGATTGCAAGCTGGGTCATGTTGTCTATGAACTTCCTAGTTTCCTCGCTGCCATACTTTCTCATTATCTCGTCGATAATTATTCCCTTGAAGGCTCCCACGGCTTTCTCATCTATCGTGCCTTTTATCAGCTCACCCTTCCTGATAACAACGTAGGCGTCGTACTCGCATTCCTCTTTCTTGCACTCCTCGCAACCCTGACAAATCTCAGCCTTGAACTCTATGGTTATGTCGGGCAGAATTAGGCTGAATATCTGCTTTCCTGTCCAGAGCTTTTTATCCTTGTACTTGGGTTCGGGAAGCTCGGTTATGTTAAGGGGTTTAACTATCGACATCACTTCCTCCCTCGTGAAAAGCTTCTCACCCCTAGTAAGCATGTACAAACCGCTTATGTGGTCGTGAATGCCGCCAATAATTGGGCCTCCGAAGCGGGGCGATAAGATGTGCTCCTGCACGGCCATCAAAACCTTAGCCTCTGCCTGCGCTTCCAAGCTTTGCGGGACATGCAAGTTCATCTCATCTCCGTCGAAGTCCGCGTTGTACGGTGGGCAGACCGCAGGATTCAGCCTGAACGTTTTGTAGGGCAGAACCCTGACGTAGTGGGCCATGATGCTCATTCTGTGCAGGGAGGGCTGACGGTTGAAAAGTACGACATCTCCATCCTTGAGTTGCCTTTCAACTACCATGCCTGGTTCAAGCTTCTCGGCAAGCTCTTCCCTGTTCGTATCCATAACCCTGATTCTCCTTCCATCCGGCCTGATCACGTAGTTCGCCTTTGGATGCTCTGTTCGCAGTATGTATTCTCTGGCCTCTTCGATGTTCCTCTCGGTAACGTAGAGCGGAACTGTTAGCTCCTCCGCTATAACCCTAGGAACTCCAACCTCGTTTATGCTTAGATTGGGATCGGGAGATATGACAGTTCTTGCGGAGAAGTTAACGCGCTTCCCAGAAAGTGAACCTCTAAATCTGCCCTCTTTACCCTTCAAACGCTGGGCGAGGGTTTTCAAAGGCCTCCCGCTCCTGTGCCTCGCTGGAGGTATTCCGCTCACTTCGTTATCCAAGTAGGTCGTTACGTGGTACTGCAAGAGCTCCCAGAGGTCTTCAAGGATTAACTGCGGAGCTCCGGCTTCCTTGTTCTCCATGAAGCGCTGGTTGATCCTTATTATGTCAACGAGCTTGTGCGTAAGATCATCTTCGCTTCTTTGCCCGGTCTCAAGAATGATGGAGGGGCGAACGGTAACCGGTGGGACTGGCAGAACTGTAAGAACCATCCATTCCGGCCTTACAGCCCTCGGATCCATTCCGAATGCTGGCAAGTCCTCGCTTGGTATCTTCTCCAGCCTCTCCCTTATGTCCTTCGGAGTTAGCCTGTGCTCGCCTTCGTAGAAGAAAGTTGGCTTCTCGAACTTGATTTCAACTTGATCGGCCCCGCAGTGTGGGCACTTCTTTGCAGCCTTTGTTAGCCTGAACACCTCCTTGACGACGTCCTCGTAATCCTGTCCGAGTTCCTTTTTTCTTTCTATTTCATCTATGAACTTGTCTCTCCTTTCATCTTTGAGCAGAATTCTTCCGCACTCCCTGCGTGTAGCGTTTAGAAGCTTTGCTATCAGCTTCGCATATCCGACATGGATGACGGGAGCTGCGAGCTCAATATGGCCGAAATGACCTGGGCACTCTCCAGCCTTGCCACCGCATGTTCTACATCTAAGCCCAGGATCGATTACGCCTAAACGGGGATCCATCAAGCCAGCTTCAATAGGAAAACCATCATCGTCGTAGGTTTCGGGAGTTATTATCTTCGCTACACTCATTCTCCGTATTTCCTGAGGGCTTAGAACTTCAAACCTTATTCCGGCTATCCTTTTCGGAATCATACAATCACCTAACTAAGCTTTATCTCCAAGTATCAGCCTTGGGGCGATCATCATGGACTTGAGCTCATCCAGCAGGAGCTTGAACGCATAGCTCATCTCAACCTTGTGTATGTTGCTGTCATCGTCGCAAACCTTGCAGTAGGCGGTATTACGCCTGTAGTCATACGTTGCGACGTGCCCGCAGTTTCCGCAAACGTAAACTTCCACCTTGTCCGATTCTTCAAGCAGCCTGTCTTTAAGCAGTAAAGCTGCGCCATGGCCAATTAGCACGTCCCTCTCCATCTCTCCAAAACGCAGCCCTCCTTTTCTAGCCCTTCCCTCAGTTGGCTGCCTCGTGAGGACTTGTACGGGCCCGCGGCTTCTTGCATGGATCTTGCTAGAAACCATGTGGTAGAGCTTCTGGTAGTAGATCACGCCAATGAATATGTCAACAACAAATCGCTTCCCCGTAATTCCGTCGTACATCACTTCCTTTCCCGTGTGGCTGAAGCCATACGCCTTCAAAGCTTCTCTCAAATCCTTCTCCTTCTCACCATAGAAGATCGTTGCATCTATCCTTCTCGCTTCCAAGCAGCCAACCTTACCCCCAATCATCTCGAGGACATGTCCAACGGTCATGCGCGAGGGGATAGCGTGGGGGTTGAGTATCATGTCAGGAACTATTCCCGATTCTGTGAAAGGCATGTCCTCCTCGGGCACTATAAGCCCTATCACACCCTTCTGCCCGTGCCTGGATGCAAACTTATCGCCAAGCTCAGGAATTCGCAAATCCCTAACCCTAACTTTGGCAAGCTTCGATCCGCTTTCGGCCTGCATGAGGAAGACCTTATCTACAATACCCTTCTCGTTTGAACGCATGGTTACAGAAGTTTCCCTCCTTTTCTGCGGAGATATGCCCAATTCGGTCGGCTCTTCCAGAAACCTTGGCGGAGAAGTCTTGCCTATCAGCACATCATCCGGCCCAACCTCGGTTTCGGGAAATACCAAGCCGTCTTCATCGAGATGCGTGTAAGCTTCAGCCCCTCTAAATCCGGAAACATCCGCTCCAGGTATTTCAAAGCGATCTTCCTGGCCTCCAGGATAGCGCATCTCTTCAGTTTCGTAGGTTCTGAAGAAGTGACTCCTGCCCAAGCCTCTATCAATGCTTCCCTTGTTGAATATGAGCGCATCTTCAATGTTATAGCCTTCGTAGCTTACAACAGCAACAATAAAGTTTTGGCCTGCAGGCCTCTCATCGAACTTTATTTCGAGCTGCGTGTCCGTTGTTACTATCGGGATTTGTGGGTAGTGGAGCAGATGACCTCTCGTATCCGCCCTCCACGCCAGATTTGCGTAGGGCAAGCCCAGGCTTTGCTTGATCATCGCAGCGCCCATGGTGTTGCGGGGGGATGCGTTGTGTTCGGGATAGGGGATGCTTCCCGTGCATATTCCAACGATGAGAGATGGACAAAGTTCCAGATGTGTGTGTTCCGGTGTAAGCTCCTCCTCGTAAACGGCTATGTACGCGTTCTCCTCTTCCTCAGCATCGAGAAACTCTACAACCCCCTGCCTGACTAAATC
>QMZF01000090.1 GCA_003663055.1 Archaeoglobales archaeon
ACCTTTGTCGCTAATACCATAGGAGCTTTTGTCGGAAGGAACTTCAGCAGAGAGAAGGTGAAGAGAGGAGAGATAGGTTTGAAGAGGAAGCTCCGATATTACATGCCTTTAGATGAAGAAGAGGACTTAGTGGTGGTGTTAAAGAGCAGTGATGGCGTTAAATTCAAATACATCATCGGAAATGGCATCCACTTCTTCTTCGGAAAGCTTTCAAATGGCTATTACAAAGTGGCAATATCTGTTTATGCAAATGAAAGAGAGGGCGTCACAAGATGTATAGTTCACTCTAAAGGACACTATTACGATTACGACAGAGACAGACCTGAGACTGTCTTCTTCCGTCTGTTTGATTATCTGCGGGGCTTCTTCTCTCATTTTGAGACGCACAGAGGTCTCAGGATTGATTTAAGCAGAGCGAAGCTGTCTCCGTTCTGGATTGAGCAGAAGATAAGATATGTTGAGACGAAGGAGCTGAACATCGTCAGGCTGATTCGCAACTTAGGGCTAAAATATCCGAATCACAGGAGTCCTCCGAAGTCCATAAGGATAGAGGAGCATCCATCGCAGCCTGGAACTTTTTACTTATGTGGAGCGATCATAGTTCATCCATTCTGGGAGGATATGGAAGTTTATCTGAAGTCTTATCGCAAGAAAGGATATAAGACCCCAGCCTTAGAGCTTGAAGATCATCCTGCGATAGAAGTAAAAATACACTTTAAGGAGCAGAGAGACCTCCTGAGAGATAAAGAGTTTCAAGAGTTCGTGAGGGAAGACTGTGAGAAGGCGAGATGCTTCCTCAACGAAGTGGCTCTCATGGGCTTAGACTTGGAGAGAGATTTGCTGCCTCTGCATGAAGGAGATGACCTACCATACGGAAAGCTCTATGAGAAGCACAAAGAGTTAGTGAAAGTTCTCAATTATGTCGCTGCGAATCCACCAGTGAGAAAGGAAGAAGTGGTAAGGCGTTTTGAGGGGGAAATAAAGAAGAAAAAAGTGGTTCAATATCTGAATATACTGCTGCAAATCGGATTAATAAAGAAGGAAGGATTCAAGGTCAAGGAAAAGAGAGGAACTATCGCATTTTACACTGCAAACATCCCAAGTTACAGTTCAGAGATTGCTATGCTCTTGAAAATGCATAATGCGGATGATGTGGACGATGTGGATGTTAAGAAGGAGATAAGCGAAGGAAAGAGGCTTTTGATGGAAATAACATCGTCAGAACTCACGCTTGATGTTCTTGAAGAAATAATAAAGAGAGAGGCAGTGACCGTTCCTCTCCTGCAAAGAGCTCTCAAAGCAGGACGGGAGAAAATAAGATATGTGCTTGATAAGTTAGCATCTACAGGAATCTTGATGAGATACAAGGGAGAAAAGAGGGAGATTTATTATCGCTTCGCATCAGAAGACATGAAGACAAAAGTTTTGAGGGTGTTTCAAGCAATAGGATACAAAGCGAAGGAGCTATTTGATCCGATGCTGACAACACGCTTCTTGGAAGAGTTAAAGAGCGCAAGTGATATGTTGAAGAGGCTCATAATGGGATTATTCCGAAAGTATGGAGAGCTGATGCCTCTAAAGTTAGAGGTAGTGCTGAGAGGTTTGCAGAGCCACAAGTTTCCTTTTGATAAGGTGAAGGAGCTATTAGGGAAGAAAATAATGGAGGAGGTGCGAAAGAAAGGATACATTTCATTTAGAGAGTGCTTAGAGGTGGCGAGAGGGAAGATGCCTGATATAAGTGGAGAGAAAGTAGAAGAAGTGATGAAGGAAGTACAGGCGTCATTTAACATAATCAGTGATGTGAAACTGTGCAGGACAATTACGGAGAAAGCAGGATTATGTCTGATAGCGTATGAGAGGGATGAAGAGGGCATGTTTTGCATTCCTCAAAGGTTAGCTTGGCTCAAGCCGGAGGTGAGAGGGTTCACTTGAAGGGTGAAGTTGGCTCTATGCTGACCAAATCTCAACCGAACCCCACTGGATGCCTCTTTCAGCAGGGGAAAGAAGAAGTCACTAAAGAAGGAGGGAAAAAAGTCAAAATAAATAAATTGACATTCAGGC
The DNA here is from genome assembly GCA_003663055.1 of Archaeoglobales archaeon. Lineage (GTDB taxonomy): Archaea > Halobacteriota > Archaeoglobi > Archaeoglobales > Archaeoglobaceae > Archaeoglobus_C. The sequence continues at coordinate 2,062 of QMZF01000090.1, forward strand.
AGTATATGGCTTTAGTTTACATTTTCTCAAAATTAAACACCAAAGGAGAATATCCTAAAAAGGAAGAAATCAAAAGAGTAATTGGTTTTAGTTCTGACAGAATGCTCCAAATAACACTCAAAGCTCTCGAAGAAAAGGGATTTATCATATTTCATGGCTTAAACTGTAATCCGATGGTAGAAATAACAGAAGAAGCCAAGAAATACTCCTCTGTCCTCGTCGATAAACTTTTTCTTACCAATAGATATGTGAAATATGACGATATAAAGGATAAGATAGGAACTATTCCAAAGAAAAGCTATATTAAAGTTGCCACTTCTTTCCTAGAATTGGACTTAGATTATTTAAACAATAGCAAAAAGATTGTCCATAGATGGTGTGATTTGCTTGAGGATTTTCCTCCTTCCCTTGTATGGAGCAAATTCAAGGAATATAAGCTAGCCCCAGGACACATAGTATTAGATCCCTTTGCAGGTAGTGGCACAACGCTTGTTACCGCAAAATTACTGGGTATAGATGCTATCGGAATAGACGTGAACCCAGTTGCTAGTTTTATCTCAGAGGTAAAAACTACATGGGACGTAGATTTACAGATGTTTAAAAAAGAGGCGGATGCCATAATCAGTGCCCTGATCAAGGCATCGGGAATTCTTGATGAAGTTAGAATAACCACAAAAGCATTTGAGAATATGGACACTATGGAACTCTATCAGTGGCTCAAACCGAGAACGCAAAACGATGTCGCCTTTACCAAAGAAAGAATAAATGAGGTGAAAGATGAAAGAATTAAGAAATTACTACTTCTCGCACTAATAGTAGCAGCAAGAGAGGCATCAAATGTGTCCTTTTGCCCTGGGACTACATTTTATCCATTTAGAAAGAGACCCTCATTCTTGGATGCTTTCAGAAATAAATGCGAAGAAATATATGAAGATTTATTCACCCTCGCCAAAATAGATAAGGATTATGGTGAAATCACCATTTTCAATGCCGATTCAAGAGATATTTCCTATATTGAGCCAAACTCGGTGGATTTCATCCTCACCTCGCCACCATATCCTAATGATTTGGAATATACAAGACAAACAAGGCTTGAATTGTATCTACTAGATTTTGTGAAGAACATGGAAGACATTAAAAAGATAAAAATGAAAATGGTAAAAGGGAGCACCAAGTTGATATATAAAGACAGTTGCAGCGCAAAATACATAAAGAAATTTGATTCTATCCAAAAAATTGTAGAAAAATTGAAAAGAGCCTTCTCTGATAAGAAGTGGGGTTGGGACTATCCAAGAATGGTTGAAGAATATTTCGGCGATCTCTATATTGTTTTAGAGAATATCAGGGAAGTAATGAGGGAAGGAGGATATGCTTTGTTCGTTGTAGGACAACAAACTTATAAAAAAATCCTAATTCCTACAGGACTGATCTTAGCTGAAATGGCAAAAGATTTAGGTTTTCAAGATATTACAGTAGAAACTTTTAGAACTAGACGAAATACCCTTCATGACATCCCCCTTAAGGAAGAAATTGTTGCCTTCCGCAAGTAATGTCAGCTTTAGTTAATATTTTCTTCCTTAATTTGTCTATTGTAATTTCATGCGTTTTCCCCATAATAGATTTTTGCATGTCTTCTGGGGTTGTAACATAGCATTTATCAATTCTTAAGATGAACTTCTTCTTGTCTTTATCATACTCCAATTTGGTTATCAAGAAATAAAGATATTTACCTTCAGATGACAAGGGATTATCGGTTACATCCTCTAAATCAAAATTATATATTCTTCTCAAATACCTGAAAAGATAATCCTGAAGAACCCAAATAGAGGGGATCCGAAGCTCCTGAAATAGGTAACCCTTATTAATCATTTGCAGTGATGCACCTTTTACTGATGCTTTTGAATTTAAACCATAATCATAATCCTTCTTAGTTACATCAATTCCTTGTCTAAAATCTCTAATACACTCAATTACTCCTCTAGTCCCCGTTGTGCCGTCTGCTTGATATTCAAGATGTGCAATTCTGCCGATATCTAGAGAATCGTCCTTTTTTATAATTTCTCCAATGAGTGCATCCGCTCTTCCAAAAGGAGGAATATCAACTTGCTCAGCAACCACAATCTCATTATTATTAAAAAACTTCTCCTTAATAAAATTTAAAACAACATTTCCTTCCAAGAACCTATAAGGACAAGTTATCACCGGATAAGGTTCCTCGCTCCAGCTCGGGTTATGCCAAACTGAACATTCCCCTGTTTGACCTTCTACTAGTAGATTACCATCTTCATCAGTAAGATTGGATACTTTATTGTCAGGATCACACTCTTTTCCTCTAAAGGGGCAAGTAAAGGTTTCTCGGTAACTCTTAGCTTCTTCTGACCTGTTTTCAGGAGGAAATCCAAAAATTTCAGCGCAGTACTTCTTGTGTCTTTTGTGTCTTTTAACCACTTTCAATACACCCCCTTCTTCAATACCTTTCTCCACACTTCGGACACTGCCAATATATTCCACTATGCTCTATGTCTTTAGTAGTAGCTCCTCTACATCTGAAATACTATACTCTCATACTGTTGAAAGAGCGACCTAGACTGCTGAATAATCCGATCATGCTGCTCCTTTGCAGTCTCCAATGCCTCCAATAAACTTACAAACTCAACAGCTATTTCGTTCAACTTTCTGCGCAGCACCTCATCAGTCTCATCATCAGGCTTCGCTTGTATCACGCCTGTTTGCACTGCTCGCTCAACCTCACTTTCTGCAAAGGGTGGGGGGTAGTAGCCCTCTTGGGCTGCGCTCAAGAGCTTGTGTAGCCTCTTACTGCGTTCCAATAGCTTTGAAATCTCATCATGGATTTCCAGAATCTCTTTGACTTTCGCCCCCACAAGCTCAGGTTTCTTGTGGCCGGCATAGAGATCCAAGGCATCGCTCGCAATCGCTGAGATAGGTCTTCCCTCCTTTTCCGATAACTCCTTCAGAAGCCTGTATTCCGCCTCCCTTATCTTGATAGTCCTGAACCCCATACTACTACTTTATTCGGTAACCTTTTTATATAAGCAAGGGCTTACACTTACTTAGGTGACTCAGAGGGGTGATGTGAGATGGAACTTGAGGAGATAAGAGGTAGCAGGGCGTTGGCGGATCCGCTTACGGAGTTCGTGGAGTGGTGCGTGACGAATCCAGAGAAGGTCATCGCTCTCGGCGCTTCTCTTATGCTCCTTGGAGCTGTCTTTCGGCTTTTGAGGGAGTGCTTGAGGTAGTGCTTACGGAGGGAGGCGGTTTGAGATGGAGCCAGGAGCACCCTGCCTATCAGACGGTCCTATTTACCACCCCCCTCCTCTTTCTAACATAGGCGTGAGTATAAATAAGGAGTATCCGACAAAGCTCAGTTTACTCAAAGATGTTCTCCGTCCAGAGGTTCATGAGTTTCAAGTCCTCGTTGAATTTGATTCTACCTTTGTCGCTAATACCATAGGAGCTTTTGTCGGAAGGAACTTCAGCAGAGAGAAGGTGAAGAGAGGAGAGATAGGTTTGAAGAGGAAGCTCCGATATTACATGCCTTTAGATGAAGAAGAG
>QMZF01000091.1 GCA_003663055.1 Archaeoglobales archaeon
GCATAGCGACTTTTCACACTTCCGGCAGCCCTTGGCCTTATATGGCTCGTTTCATCAATAATCGCAATAAAATACAGGAAGGAGTTGTGTGCTTGGCTATTGGCATAACGCCCTTGTTCCAAAGGAGTTCGTCAGATATTCTGCCCTACTGCACGCTTGCACATGCCAGAGCAATGTTGCTCGCACTTTTATTCCCCGTTCAAAGAGTTTAGTCTTCCTCCACCGGAGTATAGTGATCACATTCGTCGGGATTCTTTAAGCAGCCCCACTCAACGCACTGCTTGTAGTACTTGCAGTTCTCACACTTTCGCATAGCAATCTATCGAAGGCTGATAAGATTTTACTTTCAGGAGAAGCACAGGAAAACGTAAATGTAGGGTAGGCCGAAGATGACACATGGAGTTATTCACCCTCGATGTCGGCAGCGGCACCCAAGACTTTCTCCTTATGAAAGATGAAAACATCCGGAACTGCCCAAGGATGATTCTGCCCTCTCCAACACGAATAGTTGCAAGAAGGATAGAGGATGCAACCAGGCGGGGAAAAGATGTACACCTTGTTGGCTACACGATGGGTGGCGGAGCATGCGTGAGGGCAATAAAAAACCACATCAATGCCGGTCTGAAGGTTTACGCTGAAGAGAGAGCTGCGTTAACTATAGCAGACAATCTCGAAAAAGTCAGACAGATGGGGGTTGAGCTGAGGAGTCCTGAAGGAGACGTCGTAAGTATCGAGATGAAGGATGTCGACCTCCCATTTTTCAAACGTGTCCTCGAATCCGTTGGAGAAGAGTTACCATCAACGATAATCGTTGCCGTGCAGGACCATGGCTTCTCTCCCCACGAAAGTAACAGAAGATTCCGCTTCAGGATGTTCGAAGAGATGCTGAAACGAAGCGGTTACCTCCACGACTTCCTTTTCCATTCGGAAAAAATTCCTGCTGAGTTTAATCGCATGCAGAGCGTTGCCCAGAGCGTTAAAGATTTCTGTAACGATGAAGGAATTGAGATAGAACTGTACGTAATTGATACGGTATTTGCAGCGGTAGCCGGTTGCATGCTCGATGCAAGAGAATTTCCAGCCTTGCTTCTCAATTTTGGCAACTCCCACGTCGTTGGAGCTGTTGTTGACGATGATGGTTTCGTTCACTCGCTCTTTGAGCACCACACGAGCATTATGAGGGCGAAAGGGGAGCAGGGTATAAAGGACTTCGTGAACAGGTTTATTGAGGGAGAGATTACCAATGCGGACGTTTTCGAGGACGGAGGGCACGGAGCCTACGTAAGGGACGTGGTTGACGTCAAAGATATAGTTGCCACAGGCCCAAACGTTCACCTCTGCAACTACAGAATTGCAAACCCCGCAGGAGACGTAATGATAGTAGGTAACCTCGGAATGGTTTCCCTTTTCGAAAATCTTAAGGAGGAGCAGGGAAAGTAGTAGTATGCCAACGTACGTTTTCGACAGAGATGGTTTCCTCAAGTTTCTCGAAAAGAACCTCCGCGAAGATATAATGATCGTTGTTTCCAGCGACATAACAGACGTTGACGTTACAAGCGGTGATTCCCATGGCTTGGGAAAGAGAGACTTTTACATGGTAACAACAGGCGTCGTTGCGGACGTCTTCAAAGAGAAGGATGTGGATGAGTTTGATGAAAAACCAAAATACCTCGTCGTTTTCGTTTCAAGGGATGAACTCACAGACGAGGCAATCGAGAGAGCGAGAAGTAAGTAGCTGGCAGGAGTTCGAAGAACTTGCGAGGGAAATCTTGGAAGCACACGGATTTAAGACTGCATTTAGGGTTGTTTTCAGAGATGAGTACGGAAGGTCTGAAATAGACGTCGTTGCAGAAAGATACGGGCTTATCCTTGCAATAGATGCGAAATGTTACACTCACACGTGGTACAGAGCTTCTGTTCTCAGAAGAGAGGCAAAAAAGCACGTCCAGCGGTGTAAACGCTATGAAAAAGTTAGTGGTAAAAGTGTTGTGCCTGTAATACTCTCCCTTATCGATGATGGTATCGTAAGCCATGAAGGCTGCATCGTGGTGCCCTTCCAAGCTTTTAACGACTTCTTGCTGAACGTGGAAGCGTACATCGATGAACTGCTAAGCTGACGGATTCTAATAACATCATTAAATCATTCCGTTCTTCACCATAAGTTCAGCGTTCAAAATGCTCGCTCCAGCAGCCCCTCTGACGGTGTTGTGGCCCATGACTACGTACTTGAGGCCATCGCTGTCCCTCCTCACCCTTCCAACGACGACGCTCATGCCTCTACCTTCATCCCTGTCAAGCCTCGGTTGTGGTCTGTCCGGCTCGCTTCTTACGATAATGACCTTCTCAGGCGACGTTGGTAGGTCAAGGGGCTTGAGAGACTCAAAGGCTGCGATTGCCTCCTCAACGCTCACGTCCCTATCAAACTCAACCCAAACAGCCTCGGTATGGCCATCCAGTACAGGAACGCGATGACAAGATGCGGAAATCTTGATTGGAGCGGGAATTACCTTTTTGCCATCAAACTTTCCGAGGAGCTTAAGCGGTTCTGTCTCAACTTTCTCCTCCTCACCCTTTATGAACGGGATTACGTTATCCGTTATCGCCATCGATGGGACTCCCGGATAGCCCGCACCGCTTAAAGCCTGCATCGACGCAACTCTCACCGTCTTCAAACCGAGATCCATCAGCGGCTTGAGGCTAATTACGAGCACTATTGTGGTGCAGTTGGGATTCGTGACTATGAATCCGTCCCAGCCTCTCCTCTTCTTCTGAACTTCAACAAGCTGCAAATGGTCGGGGTTGACTTCCGGAATGACGAGGGGAACGTCTTCCTCCATTCTGAAGGCTGAAGCGTTGCTTGCAACGATAAAGCCCTCCCTCGCGAAGTTAGCCTCAACTTCTCTTGCCACGTCAGATGGCAAGGCTGAGAAGGCAATATCAGCATCAACGTACTTTGGGTCCATCGGCACCATTTCCATGTCTTTAACACACTCGGGAACGTCTGCAGAAACGATCCAGTCTACCTCTTCCCCATAAATCTTTCCTACCCTCCTTTCTGATGCTGCCAAAGCAGAAATTTCGAACCATGGATGATTTTCAAGCATTTGAACAAACTTCTGCCCCACCATGCCGGTAGCTCCAAGCACGGCAACTTTGAGCCTCATGGAAGCTTGCACATGGCTGACACATAAAAAGATTGTTGTTACTAGCTTACCGCAAACCAGTATACAAAAGCTGAAACAAGGGCCATGAATCCTGCTAGGCTGAAAACGTATTCGCTACCAAAGCTAAGGAGGTAGCCGTAGAGGATGTTTGCAATTAAAGCAGAAGTTCCAAAAACGAAGTGAAAAGCTCCAAGCCCAAACCCCATCGACTTCGCAAGCTCGGAAACTATCCCTCTCTGTATCGCGTCGCTGAAAGCCATAAAGAGGCCAAAAAGTGGAAAGGCAACGATTGGAGTATCAAAGAGCATTAACAAGCATGAAGCGGAGAGGAAAAGGTAGCCAAGAGAAGCTATTCTGTTCTTTCCAACTTTATCGGACAGAACTCCTGCAGGATAAGAAAATGAGGCGTAAAAGATGTTAAAAACGAAATAGAGTAGCAAAGCGGTCAGAATGCTGTGTTTGGATGCTGCTATGAGAAAAAACATGTAGCTAACGTTCGCAGCTCCGAAGATGATGGAGAAGAGGAGGAATTTTTTCATTGTCATTCCGAGTTTTACCTTTCTTGCAACTCCCGTTTCCACGATGAACCACAGCGGGATGAGAGCCGCAAAACCTATCAGCGCAGCAACGAGTATCACACTTCTGTAATTTGCAAAGTGCAGGTAGAGAAAAACGGCTATTGCGGAACCAACGACGGCTCCAAGCGTGTCCATGGCCCTGTGAAAGCCGAAAGCTTTTCCCCTCTTCGCGTAAGATTCTGCAATTAATGCATCGCGAGGCGACGTCCTTATTCCCTTCCCAAGCCTGTCGAGGGCTACAAGGCCGGAGGCGTGAACGATGGATAAAGAAAGAGCGAGACCAAACTTCGAAATCTGCGATAAAGCGTACCCCGCTATTACGAGGGGCTTTCTTTTGCCCCTGATGTCGGAAAAGTAGCCTGAAACAGCCTTCATTATGTTGGAGAGTCCGTCCATGATGCCTGCAACTACGCCGATCCCCAAAGGGGTCGCCTTGAGACTGATGAGAAAGAACGGGAGAACGGGCAGAATAACCTCGCTGCTGAGATCGTTAAGGAAGCTCACTAAACTTAGAAGCTTTACGTTCCTCCATCCGGCGTTACTTTCCATGTTCGTGAGGTAACCATAAACTTCATAAACCTAATGCATAAAAGGCTTGAAAGAGCATCTCAGAATTGTAATAAAAAGGGCCGGTAGCTCAGCGGTAGAGCGCCGCCTTGGCATGGCGGAGGCCTGGGGTTCAAATCCCCACCGGTCCATGCTTTAAATTTTTGCTTTGACTGCCTTTTGCAAAACCTCTAGATTTTTTTGAAACTATTTGAATACAAAAATCAAGCTAAAATTCTTGCTCATGTCACCAAATAAGCGGTTGATATCATTTCTTGAGGACAAGCTTGTTGGCTGCTATAGACGTTAATTCAAAAGTAAGGTCTAGCTATATGGGCTTGAAGCAAAGGGAGCTTTGAAGCTTACGTTTTCTTGAGAGTTGTAGAAAGGTTCTGGTATCATGGGCTTTTACGGAGACTGGTTAAATACAGGCATGAAACGTTTGGTAAGAAATGCAAAAAGAAGGTTTCCCTGTTGATTACTACTTTATAATCCACAACATGAGGCCATATTCGACAGAAATAGAAACTCAAGCATTAGCGCTCGAAAAGATGAAGTATATAAAGATTGAAACTCACGTTCCATTACGTTATCCAGAATTTAGGGAGAGATACGACTACATACTCACCGAAGAAGGACGAAAATACCTCGAAGAAAAAGTTATTCCAATTCTGAAAAACTTGGCCAACTACAAGTTTTTAAGCTTGATAGGAGAAAATAAAGGAGAAGTACAGGAATGCTAAACTTGGTAATATTATCGTTGATGAAGTCCACCGAGAACTTTCTTTGGATAACAAGGGGAGTCAAGAAGAGAATGGAAAGAGTTGTCAACGAATTCAGAGCTATCTATGAGAAGTATTCAACCAAAAATGAGGATTATTGCCTCGTTTTTGTGGGTATAGCAGGTATTACCGAATTACTACTAAATGCCCTTGAGCAGATAATGGACGAGGAGAGAGAGTGGGGAATTGTACTACCCGATGCAGCTGGAAAACATTTCATTTTGTCACAAGCCGAACAAGTCGCTAGACTTCTGGAAGAATTGGAAGACTATCCACTCCCTGAGTGTGTTTCTGAGAAAGCTTGCGTCTCAGAAGCTTGGGGTAGGTGTCAAAAAATATGGGAAAAGCTGTCTCACCATTTCCACACAATTGAACACATTGCAGATGTATAAGAGAAGAATCCGAGAGAAATCTCGTAAAAGCTATTTCTGAGCTTTTAAGGAGGAAAGGAAGATACATTGATTTGTTCAAAGCTGTGGAAAGGGGACGTGAAAAACTAAGAAAACTGTTTGATAGGAAGCTCACTCAGCTCCCTGAAAATTACACAGATAAAGAGATAAC
>QMZF01000092.1 GCA_003663055.1 Archaeoglobales archaeon
ATATAACATTTTCTATTCTTTGTGGTCGTGTTAAAATAAGAAAAAAATAAATAAAGATGTAACCTATGCAACCAACTCCAAGTGGTAACAACGTCAAGTCCACAAAAGTCTTTCAGGGGAATAATATGTAGAATGTAGAGTTTAAAATACTAGCAGCTCTGCTTACTTCTTTGGTCTCTCTTTGAGAAAACAAAGCTTGAGAAAAGTACAGACACGAAGTGGAGAAAGAAGTGGTAAGATTCTTTTTAAGGTTTAAGGAGAGAAGAGATTCTGGGAACAGATTCCCATTCGGGAGTTCTTTTGTTCTGTTCAGAGTTGGTTGATACTTTATGGCTTTCTAATAACTATCGGAGTTAGGTTGACGCTACGTTACGCTTAAAAATCTCTACTTTAAACCACAAAATCACAAGAAAAAGAATGAAAATACAACGGCAAAGACGCCCGTGAGGAAAATGCCATCGAATGTTCCGGCCCCTCCAATGCTAACGACGCCGCTTCCTATCTTCTCTATGTCCTTAAGGTGTAGTATATCTGCTCCAAATAAGGCGGAGAGAACTCCGGCGGAGAAAGCAAGTTGTGGGAGAAAATACAGTGGGTATCCGAGTGTAAGCAGAAAAGCGTAGCCAACCGTAGCTGCGATGAAAGGGGGTAGAAACATAGGAATGGCTATACCCAGCCCCTCTATTGGCTTAGCGAATCTGTATATCACTGCAGTACATACAGCGAAGCTCAAGAACCATGCTTCAAGGGGCAGGGAAGGAATCAGCCTCAGGGCAAGAACGGATGGGATTATGCACCCTCCCACGTTCACGGCTATGGTAATCTTCCTTCTCCTTCTTATAGTATATATGAAACCAAAAAAGTGATACCTCCTTTCAATGATCTTTCCTTCCTTTTCGTACAGAGGGATATTGATCAAGCTGCCTATGGCTATGAGGGCGAATATGGTAATTGCTTCGTCGTAGCTTAGCCCGAAGACTATCTGAAACACGTTGGATGTAGCAAAAATGAATATAAAGATGAAAAACGGCAGAATTAGAAGTAGGAAGAACGGAAGTAAAAGAGGTGGGAATACGTAATCTCTCATGCCTTTCTAAGCATCCTCCTGTCTATTACGATATAGTCTGCTATCGACTTTACGGTTTCAAAGGGGATAATATAAAGACCGTTCTCTTTCTCAAGTTCGGGAATGTTGCTTTGCGGCCTTACGAGTATTTCTAGGAGTGAACCAGTTTTTAAATCGGCGGTTATGTTATACACAGTCCCAACAACTGTTCCGTCCGAAAGAAGCACGGTTTTCTTTGCCAGCGACCTTGCAAATATCATCCTACCACCGCTCAAAAATTAACGTAAACATATATAAAATTTTGGACGTATAGTCAGCCGTAACCGACGAAGGTCTTTGCCGTAACCCTCGCCCTCTCCCGTTTCGACTTCTCCTCGAATCTTTCGTAGAAGCTCAGCATGGACTCCGTTATGCTTGGCTTAATCTTCTTTAGTGCTTCGAGGAAGTGCCTCATTTCCACCTTTTCGCTCTCCAGGTTCTCCCTTAAAGCAAGCATGACAGCTTCCCTGCACACAGCTTCTATATCGGCTCCAACGTATCCGTCTGTCAGTTCTGCAAGTTCAACCAGGTCGACGTCGTTGCTGAGTGGCATGTTGCGCGTGTGAATTCTGAATATTGCAAGTCTGCTCTTCTTGTCCGGAGGTCTGACATAAACTAGTCTATCAAATCTGCCCGGCCTGAGCAAAGCTGGATCGAGGATATCAGGGCGGTTTGTGGCTCCTATGACTATTACGCCTTCCAGCTCTTCCAACCCGTCCATTTCTGTAAGCAACTGATTTACAACCCTCTCAACAGCTCTACTGCCCTCCTCTATCCCCCTCATCTGGGCGATTGCATCTATTTCGTCGAAGAATACTATACACGGAGCCACTTGTCTGGCTTTTCTGAATATCTTTCTTACAGCCTTCTCACTCTCGCCAAGCCACTTCGAAAGTAATTCGCTGCCCTTAACGCTTATGAAGTTGGCCTTGGTTTCGTTGGCAACAGCTTTGGCTATAAGCGTTTTACCGGTGCCAGGCGGGCCGTACAGCAGAACGCCCTTAGGGGGCTTTATGCCAAAACGCCTGAACTTCTCTGGAAAGCGGAGTGGCCATTCAACGGCCTCCATGATCTCCCTCTTTACGTCTTCAAGTCCTCCGACATCTTCCCAAGTAATTTTTGGAAGTTCTACGAGCACTTCTCGCATTGCTGATGGTTCTATGCCCTTCAACGCTTCTTTGAAGTCATCCATCGTAACCCTTATGGATTCAAGCAGCTCTGCAGGTATTTCCTCCCTTGTGAGATCGATCTGCGGGAGGTATCTCCGCAACGCCTTCATTGCTGCCTCCTTACAAAGAGCCTCGATGTCTGCTCCAACAAAGCCGTGTGTTTGATCGGCTATGGTTCTGAGCATGTCCTTGATTATCTCTCTTTCAAGTTCTGGTAACGCTTCTGGCGGGATTATTTTCTCGACTATCCGCCTTACCTCCTCCTTGCTTTCTGCCTTGCTAATCTCTTCAATGGCTATGTCTATGAGTCCAGAGTCCTCTCCATCCTCATCAAGCATCCTCCTCAATCTTTCAAGAGCAGGCAAAACGAATTCTCTGCTGTATTCTGGCTCAAGGGGCATGTTCCTCGTGTGTATTTGGAGAATCTCGAATCTTCCTTCCCTGTCAGGCACGCCTATTTCGATCTCTCTATCGAACCTTCCGGGCCTACGTAATGCTGGATCAACTGCATCGATTCGATTCGTTGCGCCTATGACTATAACTTGTCCCCTCTCCTCCAGCCCATCCATCAGTGTAAGGAGCTGGGCAACAACACGCCTTTCGACTTCTCCTGTAACCTCTTCTCTCTTTGGAGCTATCGAGTCAATTTCGTCGATGAATATGATTGACGGGGCATTCTCCTTAGCTTCTTCAAATATTTCACGCAGGCGCTGTTCCGACTCACCATAAAACTTGCTCATGATTTCTGGGCCGTTTATCGTGAAGAAGCTCGCTCCAATCTCGTTGGCAACAGCTTTGGCTATAAGCGTTTTACCGGTGCCAGGCGGGCCGTACAGCAGAACGCCTTTCGGCGGATCGATTCCCAGGCGTTGGAAAAGCTCGGGATATCGCAGAGGAAGTTCTATGATCTCTCTGACTTTCTGCAGCTCCTCTTTTAGTCCTCCGATATCCTCGTAAGTTATTCCACCCCTTCCAAGCCTCTCGAAGCCTTTAGCTGGCCTATCGCGGTAAATCACCTTTGTAAGCTCGTCGATTATAACGACTCCTTTGGGCTCTGTTTTAACGGCTACGAACAGCAGGGCTTGCTGCCCGTACTTGCCGAAGCCCGCAAGGGCCGGAGCACCGATGAGTGGAATTAGGTCACCCTCTATTACCGGCCTTTTTAACAGCTGGTGCTTGAGGTAATCGCCAATGTCCATTCCGTAAACCCTAAAATCCATTTTGCGAAGAGGGGCAATTATAACAACCTTTGCTGGCTGATAAGCGGTCTTTCTAACCCTAACCGTGTCTCCAACACTCACACCTGCATTTTCTCTTATAAAGCGATCAACGCGAATTATGCCCCTCCCCCAGTCCCGCTTTGGAGCCCTCCAAACTTTCGCTACTGTTTTGCGCTTCCCCTCGATTTCTATTACGTCTCCCGGAGATATCTGAAGCTTGAGCATAGCATCCGGATCGAGCCTTGCGATTCCTCTTCCCGAATCACTGGGATAAGCCTGATTCACCTTGAGAGTAATTTCCGATGCCATAATAACAATCTAAATAAATCGTATAAAAAAACTTCCGTCGGATGAGGATAGCGATATTTGATGCGTTTGAAGGAGCGGGCGGAGACATGATCGTCTCGTCTCTGCTCGGTCTTTCGCTGGAAGAAAAGGATTTAGAAGGCATAATCGAGAAACTAGACCTTAACATTTCATTTCGGGTTGAGGAAGTCTACATTAACGCCATAAAGGCAAAAAGACTTTTGGTGGAGGAAAAATATAAAGAAAGAACTTTTCAAGAGGTTTTAGATTTAATTGATTCCTCAGCTTTGGACGATGAAGTTAAGAGTGAATCAAAGGCTATTTTCGAAAGAATGGCCATAGCAGAAGGAGCTGTGCATGGGAGGGACTACAAAAAGGCCGTATTCCATGAGATTGGCAGCGATGATGCCATATTCGATGTTGTTGCAGCAACAACCGGGATTCTGAGGTTGAAAAAGGAGGGTTACAGGTTTTTCGCAACGACCATAAGGCTGGGGAGTGGGAGTATTTCAACAGCTCACGGAAAGCTCCCAGTTCCGGCTCCAGCAACTCTTGAGATTCTAAAGAACTCAAACCTTGAAGTCGTGTTTGAAGGCAAGGGAGAACTGCTAACCCCAACGGCAGCGGCAATACTGGCCCACTTCTGCGAGGGGAAGGCAAGCTTTCCGGTGTATGTGGATACTATCAGCTATTCTGCTGGCAGAAGAAGTCTATTTAGGCTAATTCTTGCCGAAACTAGAAGTTTTGATTCGGTAGCGGTTCTCGAAACAACTGTTGACGATGCAAGCGGTGAAGTTCTCGGCCATGCAATCGAGGAGATTTCCAAAACGGCCCTTGACGTAAATGCCATCCAAGTTATAGGAAAGAAAGGCAGGCCGGCCGTGTTAATTAGGGCCATTTCAAGCTTAAGCAAAGCTGAAGAGCTAGCGAAAATTATTATGGAGGAGACAGGTTCGATAGGCGTCAGGATAATTCCAGTTTATCACAGGGCAATAGCGGAAAGAAGTGAAGAAGTGAAGGAAGTGAGGGTGTTTGGAAGGTTGTTTAAGGTAAGGGTTAAGACGTCGTATCCAAGAGCTAAAATCGTTAAGCCGGAGTATGAAGACGTAAAGGTGATTGCAAAGGAGTTGAATCTCCCGTTGAACGTGGTTTACAGAGAAGTACTGAAAAAATTGTAAGATTGGATGTGTATGATTGGTGAAAGCATGGAACTCGTAAAGCTACCATCGGGAAGTAAGTGCTTAGATTCTCTTCTTGGAGGAGGATTTGAAACGGGGACGATTACGCAGATATACGGGGCAAGTGCTACCGGAAAAACATCCATCTGCCTCATGCTCGCTTACAACACGGCTTTAAACTTCGGAAAGGTTGCCTTTCTTGACACAGAGGGCTTGTCGGGGGAGAGGGTAAGGCAAATTTTTGCAGATAACGATGCGCTGAAGAAGGTTTTTATTTACGATGTTTACGATTTCAAGCAGCAAAGCGTTGCAATAAAGGAACTAGTAAAATTCTGCAGAAAAGAGGAAATAAGACTTGTGGTTGTTGATTCCTTCACGGCACTATACAGAAGTGAGCTGGAGGACGAAAAAGCCGTTCAGATGAAGAGGGAGCTAATTCAGCAGCTCACATTTCTGCTTGGACTGGCGAGAAAGTACAACCTTGCAGTTGTGATTACAAACCAGATGTTTACCGACGTTAAGAGCGGAGAAGACAAACCGCTTGGCGGGCCGAGTATAGACCACCTGTCGAAGGTAATAATTGCGCTGGAAAAGTTGAACAACGAGAGAAAAGCTACGCTGATAAAACATCGCTCTAAGCCTGAGGG